>DASSPH010000099.1 GCA_035699745.1 Vicinamibacterales bacterium | reverse complement strand
CCGGGCGACGGTTGGCAGGCCACGAGCGCGTCCGGGGGGCAAAGCCCCCCGGAAACGATTACACTAGGCCGCCATGAACCCATCCATCAGCAACGAACCGATTGCGTCGAACGCGAAGCGGCTCCTCTGGGCCGGCTTTCTGGCCATTCTCGCCACCGGCATCGGCTTTGGCATCCGGGGCGGCATCCTCGCCAATTGGGCCGCCGAGTTCGGCTTCACCGGGGCGCAGCTCGGCGCCATCAGCGGCGCGGGGTTCACCGGCTTCTGTTTCGGCATCATCATCGGCGGTGTCGTCGTGGACCGGGTCGGCTACGGCAAGCTGGTCGTCGCCGCCTTCCTGTTCCACGTGCTCTCGGCGGTCATTACCTTCGCGGCGACCGGGGGACAGGCGCAATCGACGGCCTACCTGTTCCTCTACCTCGGCACCTTCGTGTTCGCGCTGGCCAACGGCACGCTGGAAGCGGTCGCGAACCCCCTGGTCTCGACGCTGTTCCCGCACAACCGGACGCACTACCTGAACATCCTGCACGCGAGCTGGCCCGCGGGGCTGGTGCTGGGCGGCCTGGTCGGCTGGATTCTCGGCGAGGGCATGCACGTCGGCTGGAAGCTGCAGCTCAGCCTCTTCCTGGTGCCGACGATCCTCTACGGCATCGCGTTCTTCGGTCAGCACTTTCCCAAGTCCGAGGCCTCGGCCAAAGGGCTCAGCGTCGGCCAGATGCTGCAGGAGGTCGGGATTCTCGGCGCGCTCGTGGCCTGCATCCTGATCGGCCTCTTCTTCAAGGATCAACTCGGATCCATCCTCTCGTTCTTCACCGGCAATCCGTTCTTCACCTCGGGGGCGTGGGCCACGATCGCCTGGGCGACGGCGGGCGTGCTGCTGTTGATCGTCGCGGTCAAGACGCAGTTCTCGGTCGGCTCGATGCTGTTGTTCGTCCTCTTCGTCACGCACGCGCTCGTCGGCGCGGTGGAACTGGGCACCGACGGCTGGATCCAGAACATCACCGGCAACATCCTGACGCCGGCGCAGGGGAAGATCCTGTTCGTGTTCACGTCGCTGCTGATGTTCTCGCTGCGCTTCTGCGCCGACTTCATCGAGAAGAACCTGAAGGTCTCGCCGATCGGCCTGCTGGTCATCTGCGCCGTGCTCGGCGCGGTCGGCCTGCGCCTGGTCAGCGGCATCGAGACGTTCGCCGGAGCGATGTTCGCGCTCGCCGTCTACGCCATCGGCAAGACGTTCTTCTGGCCGACGATGCTGGCGGTGGTCGGCGATCGGTTCCCGCGGACGGGAGCGATCGCGATGTCGATCATGGGCGGCATCGGCATGATGTCGGCCGGACTGATCGGCGGACCCGGCCTGGGCTACGCCAAGGACCGCTTCACCGCCGAGCACCTGATGACGACCGCGCCGGCGGTGTACGAGCAGTACAAGGCGCCGGCGCCGAGCCGGTTCCTCTTCCTGGCCGAAGTCAACGGGCTCGACGGCACCAAACTGTCGGCGGCGCAGACGGCCGCGGCGAAGACGCCCGAGCAGCAGCTGGTCGCGGACGCCAGTATCGCCGGCGATCGTGAGACGCTGAAGGCGGACGCGTTCATCCCGTCGGTGATGGCGGTGATCTACCTGCTGCTGCTCCTGTACTTCAAGGCCATCGGCGGCTACAAGCCGGTGCACATCGACGCCGCTGCGGCGGGGCCGGCGGTCTCGGCCGGCGGAGGAGCGCGGGACCCGGGGCGGCGCTGATCGCGGCGCGCCAATGGCGCAGGCGTCGCTTGTGTAAGAGTTCTGTCGCGGCGGTCCAGCACCGCCGCTTCGGCTTACGATCACTCCGTACACGAGCGCCGCCTAACAAGGAGCCCCCAGTGCGTCATCCCAAGGGCACCCGGGCCCGGGTCCTGTTGTCGTCCGTCTTCAAGCCGTTCGCGCAAGACGACGAGTTCGGATCGCGAGCGATCAATCCCGCCGAGCTCTATCACAACCAGGTCACACGCGAACAAGGCCCCTTCTCGCTGCGGATGTTCCACCGCAGCTGGGGGCTGATGTTCATCCACCGCAACATCTCCGCCCCGTGTGCGCTTCTGGACTTTCCCACGCGCGAGCGGTTCGTGCGCGAGCTGCAGACCGGCGCCTACGACGTCGTCGGCATCTCCTCCATCGTCGTGAACGTCGGCAAGGTGCGCGAGATGTGCAGGCTGGTGCGGCGGTATTCACCGCGATCGACGATCGTGATCGGCGGCCATGTCACGTCGACGCCGCATCTCGAGTCCATGATCGATGCCGACCACGTCGTCCGCGGCGAGGGGGTGTCCTGGATGCGCCAGTACCTCGGCGACAATCCAGACGCGCCGCTGGTGCATCCCACGATCCCGTCGTCGTTCGGCTTCCGGATCATGGGACTGCCAAGCCCGCGCGGCGGGGGCAGTCCGGCGGCGACCATCGTGCCCTCGGTCGGGTGCCCGCTCGGCTGCAACTTCTGCACGACGTCCGCGTTCTTCGGCGGCAAGGGACGCTTCGTCAACTTCTACGAACGCGGGGAGGACCTCTTCCGCGTCATGTGCGAGGCGGAACAGGCGATCGGGGTGTCGTCGTTCTTCATGATGGACGAGAACTTCCTGCTGTACCGGCGGCGCGCGCTGGAACTGCTCGATTGCATGAAGCGCCACGGCAAGTCGTGGGCGCTCTACGTCTTCTCGTCGGCGAACGCGATCCGCAAATACGACATTCGGGAGCTGGTGGAGCTCGGCATCGAGTGGATCTGGCTCGGCCTGGAATCGTCCGACGCCGACTACCTGAAGCTCAAGGGGGCCGACACCCTGTCGCTCGTGCGCGAGCTCCAGGCGCACGGCATCTGCGTCCACGGCTCGACCATCATCGGCCTCGAGCATCACACCCCCGAGAACATCGGCCGCGCGATCGATCGAGCCATCGCCCACGAGACGGTCTTCCACCAGTTCATGCTCTACACCCCGATGCCCGGTACCGCCCTGCACGCGCAGGTCGCGGCGGAGGGGCGGCTGCTGCCCGACGTGGATCCCGCGGACATCCACGGACAGTACAAGTTCAACTTCCGTCATCCCGCCATCTCCCGGGATGAGTCGAAGGTCCTGCTCGACGGCGCCTTCAGGCTGGATTTCGACCGCAACGGCCCCAGCCTCTTCAGGCTGATGCAGACGATGATGACGAGGTGGCGGCGGTATCGCACCGACGCCGACCCGCGGGTGCGCGCGCGCGTCGCCGTTGCCGCCTCGCAGCTGCGGAGCGGGCACGGCGCGGCGCTCTGGGCGATGGAGCGCTACCTGCGCTCGACGAACGCGGCGGTCAGCGAGCGCATACGGGCGCTGCGCGAGCAGACCGAGCGCGAGTTCGGCGTCGCAACCGCCGCGCTCAACCGCGTGCTCGGCCCGGTGCTGCTGCTGACGTCCACCTGGGAACAGCGGCGCCATCCGGGAGGGCGGCGGCGCGAGCCGCGTACGTTCGTCGAGCGCCGCGGGACGTGCTGACCCGGAGGGGGGGCGCGTCGCTGCCGATCGCGGCTCGCCGATGGCGTATGCTCTGACGGGATTTTGCGGTAGCATGCGGCCTCTGTGAAAGCGCTTACACCGGCGCCGGGACGCGAAAGGCAGTGACGATGACACGCATGGCATGGTGGGTGCGGCTGGCCGTGGGACTCGCCGCAACCGCAATCGGTCTGGCGCCGTTCTCGATCGGCGCGCAATCGCGGCAGGGGGCCGCACCCGCCGCGAAGCGGGCGGCGGCGTCGTTCAGGCCCCTCAAGGTCCTCATGCTCGGCCAGGACCAGCGGCACCACAACTCGGCCGCGTTGTACCAGGTGCTCGCGCCGCCGATGGCGCGCAAGGGGATCCAGATCACGCACGTCAATACGCCAGACGAGGCGCTCGACGCCGAGACGCTGGCGAACTACGACGCGCTGATGCTCTACGCCAACCACACGAAGATCACGCCCGAGCAGGAGAAGGCGCTGCTCGATTTCGTCGCCGGCGGCAAGGGGCTCGTCGTCCTCCACTGCGCGTCGTTCATGTTCCAGAACTCGGAGCCGTTCATCGCGCTCGTCGGCGGCCAGTTCCAGCGGCACGGAACCGGCGAGATCCGCGCCGAGATCGTGCAGCCCGAGCATCCGATCATGAAGGGGTTCGAGAACTTCACGACGCCGTGGGACGAAACCTACGTCCACACCAAGCACAACCCCGTCGATCGGGTCGTGCTGATGGAGCGCGTGGACGCGCAGGGGCGCGAGCCGTACACCTGGGTGCGCACGCACGGCAAGGGGCGCGTCTTCTACACCGCGTTCGGCCATGACGAGCGCACCTGGAACGTCCCGGGGTTCCAGGCGCTCGTCGAGCGCGGCACCACGTGGGCGGTGAACGACGCGGCGCGCGCCGCCTGGACCGAGCAGGCGCGCATGCCGCCGGTGGTGTACGTGGACGGCCTGCCGGTGCCGAACTACGAGAACCGCAGCCCGGCGCCGAAGTACCAGATGCCCTTCACCCCCGAAGAGTCCATGAAGTTCATCCAGGTGCCGGCCGAGTTCCGCGTGGAGCTGTTCGCCAGCGAGCCGCAGATCATCAAGCCGATCGCCTTCTCCTTCGACGAGCGCGGCCGTCTCTGGGTGATCGAGACGGTGGACTATCCGAACGTCCCGCTCAACGGCGAGCCGGGCAGCGACAGGATCAAGATTCTCGAGGACACCAACGGCGACGGCCGCGCCGACAAGTTCACGGTGTTCGCCGACAACCTGAACATCCCGACCAGCCTCGCGTTCGCCAACGACGGCGTGATCGTGACGCAGCCGCCGCACACGCTGTTCCTGAAGGACACCAACGGCGACGACAAGGCGGACGTGCGCGAGATCCTGCACACCGGGTGGGGCATTCGCGACACCCACGCGGTCGCGTCGAACATCCAGTACGCGCCCGACAACCACATCTGGGGGGTCGTCGGCTACTCGGGCTTCAACGGTCAGGTGGGCGGCAAACCGTTCAACTTCGCGCAGGCGGCGTTCCGCTTCAAGCCGGACGGCAAGACCGGCTTCGAGCACATCACGGGCTCGACCAACAATACGTGGGGCCTCGGGTTCTCGGAGACGTTCGACGTCTTCGGATCGACCGCCAACAACGATCCGAGCTTCTACGTCGCCATCCCGAACCGCTATTTCGAAGGGTTGCAAGGGCTGCCCGGCGGGCCGTTCACCGGCCGCGGCGTCGGGCCGGGCTACCAGAGCTCCGCGGCGTTCTACGCGGTGCATCACACGACTCCCTACATCCGGCAGGTCGACGTCCACGGCGGCTACACCGCGGCTGCAGGGCATTACCTCTACACGGCGCGATCGTTTCCGAAGCAGTACTGGAACCGCATCGCCTTCATCACCGAGCCCACCGCGCATCTGGTCGGCCAGGCGGTGATGGAGAAGCAGGGCTCGAGCTTCGTCGCGCACGACGGCTGGAACCTGTTCGCCGGCGCGGAGGAATGGGTAGCGCCGATCCAGGCGCAGGTCGGCCCCGATGGCGCCGTGTGGATCGCCGACTGGTACAATTTCATCCAGCAACACAACCCGACGCCGCCGGGGTTCAGCAACGGCCCCGGGAACGCGTTCGAAACGTCGCTCCGCGACAAGCAGCGCGGCCGCATCTATCGCGTCGTCTACAACAAGGCGCCGGCCGCCCCGCGGCGGTCGCTCTCGAAGAAGGATCCGGCCGGGCTGCTGGCGGCCCTCGCGTCCGACAACATGTTGTGGCGGCTGCACGCCCAGCGGCTGCTCGTCGAGCGCGGGCAGAAGGATGTCGTCCCGAAGCTGATCGCGCTGACGCGCAACACGTCGGTCGACGAAGTCGGCACCAACGGCGCCGCGTTCCACGCCTTGTGGACGCTGCACGGTCTCGGCGAGCTGACCTCGACGACGAGCGACGCGTTCCGTGCCGCGGTCGATGCGCTGAAGCACCCCGCGGCCGGCGTGCGAAAGGCGGCCGCGATGGTGCTGCCGAAGGATCCCGCCTCGGCGGCGGCAATCCTGTCGGCCGGCGCGCTCGCGGACCCCGATCCGCATACGCGGCTGGCCGTCGCGCTCGTCGTGGCGGACATGCCCACGTCAGCCGAGATCGGGCAGGCGATCTATCGAGAGAGCGCCAAGCCGGAGAACTTCGGCGACAAGTGGCTGGGGCGCGCCTTCTACATCGCCGCGACGCGGCATCAGGATCCCTTCCTCGCCATGTACAAGGCGGACAAGGCGGCGGTGGCGTTCGCCGCCCTGCCGGTGCCGCTGCGCCTCGGCAATCTGAAGCCGGACTGGCGCATGCCTGCGGCCGCGGATCTCTCCGCCGAGTGGAAGGACATCCAGGTCCCCGGCGCGTGGGAAACACGCGGGCTTCCCGACTTCGACGGCGTGGTGTGGTTCACACGGACGATCGATTGGAAGGGGGGCGCCGAGGCGGCGACCTTGTCATTCGGGCCGGTCCGGAACAACGCCGAGGTGTGGATCAACGGGCAGTCGGTGTCCTTCGCGCCGGCGCCGCCGGGCGCCGCGCCCGGCGGCGGGCGTGGAAGCGGCCGCTACGCGGTTGCGCAGGGGACGCTCCGGCAGGGGGCGAACACGATCACCGTTCGAATCCAGAACGGCCGCGGCGAGGGCGGATTCACCGGCGCGCCGGACCAGATGTTCATCGAGGGCCCGTCGGCGAGCGAGCTGGGAGGCGCGGCGCGGTTTGCCGCCAGCCTGGCGGGCGGCTGGAAGTACCGCGTCGAACGGCAGACGAATGCCGGCGCCCTCTACGCGAAGCCGGGGGAGCTCGCCGCACACGTGGCGTTGACCGCCGCCGGGGGCGTCTCTGGCGCGGCGGCGACGCTGCCGCCCGTCGCCTCGCAGGCGCCCGACGTGGTGATTCGGCTGTCGGCCGTCAAAGACCAGATGCGGTTCGATCTGTCGCAGATCACGGTTGCGCCCGGGCAGCTGGTCGAGATCGTGTTCGCCAACCCGGACCTGATGCTCCACAACTTCGTGCTCGGCGCGCCGGGATCGATGAACGTCATCGGCGAGGCGGCCGACCGGATGGCGACCACACCCGAGGTGGCGCTGCAGCAGCAGTACGTGCCGGATCTGCCCGTCGTCCTGTTCTCGACGAAGCTGGCGAATCCCGGCGAGACGATCGTGGCGCAGTTCCGGGCGCCGGCCCAGGTGGGACAATACCCCTACGTCTGCACGTTCCCGGCCCACTGGCGGACGATGAACGGCGTGCTGAATGTCGTGGCGCCGGCCGGGAGAGGGCGCGGCGGACAGTAACCGGTGCCGGTTACCAGTTTCCAGTTTCCAGTTACCAGTTTCCAGTTACCAGATGGCAGAGAGAAAAATTCGCGTCGCAATCGTTGGTCTCGGCTTCGGAGCGGAGTTCATCCCCATCTATCAGCGGCATCCCGGCGCCGAGATGTACGCGATCTGCCGGCGCGACAAGCGCGAGCTGGACGCGTGCGGCGATCGGTTCGGGATCAAGGCGCGCTATACCAGCTACGACGAGCTGCTGAAGGACCCGAATGTCGATGCCGTCCACATCAACTCGCCGATCGCCGATCACGCGCCGCAGTCGATCGCCGCGCTGAAGGCGGGCAAGCACGTCGCGAGCACGGTGCCGGCGGCGACGACCATCGACGAATGCCGGCAGATCGTCGAGTCGCAGCGCAAGAGCGGCCGCGTCTACATGATGATGGAGACGGTCGTCTACAGCCGCGAGTACCTGTTCGTCAAGGAGCTGTACGATCGCGGGGAGCTCGGGCGGATCCAGTTTCTCCGCGGCAGCCATCAGCAGGACATGGACGGGTGGCCGGGCTATTGGGAAGGGTTTCCGCCGATGCACTACGCGACGCACTGCGTCAGCCCGTGCCTCGCGCTCCTCGGCAGGCACGCCGAGCACGTCGTGTGTCACGGCTCCGGCCGCATCGACGAACGTCTGATTCCCAGGTACGGCAGCCCGTTCGCGATTGAGACGGCCACATTCAAGCTGCGCGACTCGGACGTGTGCGCCGAGGTGACGCGCAGCCTGTTCAACACCGCCCGCCAGTACCGCGAGAGCTTCGATGCCTACGGATCGAAGAAGTCGTTCGAGTGGCAGCAGGTCGAGGGGGAGGAACCGGTGATCCACACCAAGAGCACCGCCGAAGCCCCGCTCGGCGAGCCGGAGATTCCGAAACGCGTCAAGGTGCCCGATTACGCGCACCTGCTGCCGGAACCGATCCGCCGCTTCACGCAGCCGGCGGCGATTCAGGATGCCGAGCACCTGTCCTTTCTCCAGGGCGGCGGCCACGGCGGCTCGCACCCGCATCTCGTCCACAACTTCCTGCTCGCCTGCCTTGGCGAGCGGCCGGCCATGCCTGACGCGGAAACGTCCGTCAACTGGACGATGGTGGGCATCTGCGCGCATCAGAGCGCGCTCGCGGGCGGGGAGAAGATCGTCATTCCTCAGTTCTGATCGGTGGTGCTTATGTTCTGGAGACCCATCGCCGCCATTGCGCTCGCCGCCGCCGCCGTCGTCCTGACCACGACGCCGGCCGGGACGCAGACGCGTGCCAAGCGCATCGTCATCATCGCCGGACGCCCGAGCCATCCGCCCGGCATGCACGAGTTCCGCGCCGGATCGCTGCTGCTGCAGAAGGCGATGTCGGCGGTGAAGGGGGTCACGGTCGACGTCATTCCGATGGGATGGCCGAAGAAGACCGTCGACGGCAACGAGGTCGACGATCACGCCGCGCTCGACGGCGCCGACGCCGTGTTCATCTATGCCGACGGCGGGCGAGGCCATCCGGCGATCCAGAACGATCGGATGCAGGTGATCGACGCGCTGGCGAAGAAGGGGGTCGGTCTCGGGTTCGGCCACTACGGGGTGGAGGTGCCGGTGGGCGAGCCGGGGGCGGCCATGCACCGCTGGGCGGGCGGCTACTACGAGACCAACTACTCGGTGAATCCGATGTGGGCGCCGAACTTCGAGAAGTTCCCGCCGCATCCGGTCACGCGCGGCGTCGGGCCGTTCTCCAACCACGACGAGTGGTACTTCAACATGCGCTGGACCGCGGACGAGAAGCTCAAGCCGCGCATCCTGCCGCTGCTCGTGGCGACGCCGAGCGAGGACGTGCGCGACGGTCCCTACGTGAGCCCGCGCGGGCCGTACGATCACATCATCGCGGACAAGGGGCGCGCCGAGACGATGATGTGGGTGTTCGAGCGGCCGGACGGCGGGCGGAGTTTCGGCTTCACCGGCGGCCACACGCACGCCAACTGGGGCGACGCCAATCAGCGGCGTATCGTGCTGAACGCGCTGCTGTGGATCGCCAGGGTCGACGTGCCGCCGAAGGGCGTCGTCGACACCATCGCGCCGGAAGACTTGACGGTCAATCTCGACCCCAAGCCGCCGCGCAAACAATAGGACCGGCAGCGTGCAGGGAGTCCGGGGGGCGCAGCCTCCCGGGAATGAACGATGAAAATCGGCGTCAATACGTTCTTGTGGGGCGTGCATTTCGGCCCCGCGGATTTCCACCGCCTGGCAGGGATCAAGGAGGGCGGGTTCGACGGCATCGAGTTCGCGGTGCTCGATCCGAAGAACCTTCCCGCGACCGCCATCCGCCGCGAGCTCGAGCGCGCCGGGCTCGAAGCGACGGCGGTCAGCGTCGTGCCGGCGGGGATGCACATCGGCTCGTCCGACGCCGCCGTCCGGGCGCGGACGCGTGAGCATCTCACGGCGTGCATCCGGCAGACCGCCGAAGCGGGCGCGACGATCCTGTCCGGGCCGATGTACTCGCCGGTCGGCTATCTGACCGGCGTGCGGCGGACCGCGGATGAGTGGAAATGGGGAGTGGAGACCTGGCAGGCGCTCGCGCCGGTGGCCGCCGACGCCGGCGTCGAGATCGGGATCGAGCCGCTGAACCGCTTCGAGACGTATTTCCTGAACACGGCCGCCGACGGCGCGAAGTTCTGCGACGCCGTCGGGCATCCGTCGATCGGCCTGCTGTTCGATACGTTCCACGCCAACATCGAGGAGAAGACGGTCGGCGAGGCGCTGCGCGCGGCCGCGCCGCACCTGAAGCACCTGCACACCTGCGAGAACGATCGCGGCACGCCCGGCACGGGGCACGTCGCCTGGCGCGAGTTCTTCACCACGCTGAGGTCGATCGGCTACGACCGCTGGATGGTGATCGAGAGCTTCGGGTTCGCGCTCGGCGAGTTGTCTGCCGCCGCGGCGATCTGGCGAGACCTGGCGCCGACGGTGGACTCGATCGCGTTCGACGGCGTGAAGTTCCTGCGCGCGCAGCTGGCTGCAAAGTGAACGCCGTGGCCTCGACTGCCGGCTGACAGCACGCCAAAGACGTCGCTGCCCCCCGCCCGTCCGGGCGAGGGGCAGCCTCTTCGGTCAGCGCGGGCCCGGCGAGAAGCAGTACAGGAGGCCCGCTCCGCCGGTCGAGACCAGGTTCTGCTGGCTGCACCCGCGGCTCGCGTGAACGGAGTTCCACGACGCATTCGGGCCGCCCAGGCGATCGTGATGTCCAAGCTGCACCGACGGCCCGGCGGGCGGGGGCTGACCCGGCGTGGCGGCCGGCCCCGCCGCGTTGCTCGTGTAATTGCTGCAGGTGCGATCGGCTCCCTCCGGAAACGCGCGCCCCTCCGGCGTGGACCCGGTCAGGATGTCGTGCTGATTCGGCGAGTCGCCCACGCCGTTGACCAGTCCGCCTTTCTCGTTCAACGCCGACACTTTCTGAATCCGGTTGCCCAGGCGTGCCTGCTCGATCGTGTCGCCGTGCAGCTCGGCGACGGTCGCGGCGATCTGCTGCCCCTTGGCGTTGAACCACGGACCCGCGCCGATGCGGTCGCGCGCGTTCACCGCATTCGGCCCCTGTGTGCTGAGGTACGCCACCCATTTCACGTCGCCGCGTCCGACGGCGGCCGCGAGCGCCTGACAGTGCGCGTCCGCGCCGGCAAGCCCGCCGTAATTCGCGCCGTCCCCCTTGGGGACGCTCGTGACGAAAAAGGTCATGGGCTGCGGCTGCCCCTGCCGTCCGCCGCCCTGCGGGGCCGCGGGCGGCTGCGCGGGCTGCTGCGCGAAGATCCCCTGTGAAGCCGCGGCGCCGGCCAGCGCGACGGCCATCAACGTTCGTGTCACATTTCTCATGTCCATCTCCCTCGCGGCGACATAATACGACGCGGACACGACATGCGGACCCGGTTGGCCTTGTTTGCCCTGCGGACGCAACCTCGACGGCTGGACCGTGAAGCTGGCGACGACAGCCGTTGCCGCCAGACGCGACCCCGTGATTGAATGGCCGCGCCCGCAGGGATGCCCGAGATCTCCCGCTTCCTGACGTTTGCGCGGCGCGCCGCGACGGCGGCGCTGATCGCCCTCATCGCCGGCCGCGTCGCGGCCGCGCGGCAGCAGGGATCGGCGCCCCAGTCGCCGGTCGACTTCGCCCGCGATATCCAGCCGATCCTGGAGGCCCGCTGTTACGAATGCCACGGCCCGAAGAAGGCGAGGAACGGGCTGCGGCTGGACCTCCGTGCCGCGGCGTTCAGAGGCGGCGACAGCGGGTCGGCGATCGTCCCCGGCGACAGCGAGCGCAGCCTTCTCGTCCGTCGCATCCGCGGTCTGGACGGCGAAGAGCCGATGCCGAAGGATGCGGAGCCGCTGACGGCGCCGCAGATCGCGTTGATTCGTGCCTGGATCGATCAGGGGGCCGCGTGGCCGGGCCAGCCGGGGGCCGAGCCCGCCGCCGCCGGCGAACCCGAATCCACGCATTGGGCGTACGTGCGGCCCGTTGCCGCGCATCCGCCCGCCGCCGGAAACGCGGCCTGGCCGCGCAACGACATCGATCGCTTCGTCCTCGCCCGCCTGGAGAAGGAACGGCTCCCCCCGTCGTCGGAAGCCGCGTTCGAAACGCTCGTCCGCCGCGTGTCGCTCGACCTGATCGGCCTGCCGCCCACGCTCGCGGAGCTCGATGCCGCGCTCGCCGACGCCGCCGCCAACGGACGCGACGCCGCCTACGAGCATGTCGTCGATCGGCTGCTGGCATCGCCGCACTACGGCGAGCGGTGGGCGCGCCCCTGGCTCGACCTCGCGCGATATGCCGATTCGCACGGCTACGAAAAGGATCGCCTGCGCGTGATGTGGAAGTACCGGGACTGGGTGATCGACGCCCTGAACGCGGACATGCCGTTCGATCGGTTCACGATCGAGCAGATCGCCGGCGACATGCTGCCCGGCGCGACCGAGGCGCAGCGGATCGCCAGCGGCTTCCATCGCAACACGATGCTCAACCAGGAGGGGGGCATCGACGTGGAGGAAGCGCGCTGGGAGACGCTGGTGGATCGCGTGAACACGACGGCGACGGTCTGGCTCGGGTCGACCCTCGGCTGCGCGCAGTGCCACAACCACAAGTACGACCCGTTCACGCAGCGCGATTTCTACCGGATGCTCGCCTTCTTCGAGAACGTCGAGTACACGATCGCCGGGCAGGCGGGCGGCGATCGGTTCGCCGACGAGCCGCAGATCAGCCTCCCGACCGCGGAGCAGGAGACCCGCCGCAAGGCGCTGCAGGCGGAGTTGGACAAGCACAATGCCTCGCTCCGCGCCGACTCACCGGCGCGAGCAGCGGCGCAGGCGCGATGGGAGCAGAGCCTGCTCGCGGCAGAGCGCGCGTGGATACCGCTCACGGTCGAGCGGTTCGACTCGAGCGGCGGTTCGACCGGCGAGCGGCTTGCCGACAAGTCGGTGCTCGTGAGCGGTCCCAATCCCGCCGCCAATACCTACACCGTTGCCGCCAGGGCGCCCGTCCCCGGCATTACGGCGATCAGGATCGAGGCGCTGCCCGATGCGCGGCTGCCGGGCGGCGGGCCTGGACGCGATCCCTACGGCAACTTCGTGCTCAGCGCGCTCACCGTGACGACCGGCAACGGCGCATCCGTACCGTTGGCGCCGATCAAGACGGACGATGGGTCGGTGTCCTCTGCGGGGTGGGTGGTCGATGCGACGCGCGATCCGGCCGGGCGCGTGCGGCGCCAGGGGATCTTCGTTGCCGATCGGCCGCTCGGCGCCGCCGGCGCGGCGCTGCAGTTCTCGATCGTCACGACCGCGCCGGTCGGCCAGGGGCTCGGGCGATTCCGCCTGTCCGTCACCACCAGCCCATCGCCGCTGCGCGCGGTCAGCGTCGCCGCGCGTCTGCGCCCCTCGCTCCTCACGCCTCGCGCGCGGCGGACCGAGCAGCAGACCAGGGATCTCGCGGCCCGGTTCCGTGCCGTGTCGCCGCTTTTCAAGACAACCCGCGATCGCGTCGAAGCGCTGCAGAAGTCGCTGCGCGAGCTCGGCATCGTGAGCGCGATGGTCATGAAGGAGAAGCCGGGGTACGAGCGCCCTTCGACGTGGGTGCGGCGCCGCGGCGCCTTCCTCGATCGCGCAGAACAGGTGTATGCGGCGGTGCCCTCGTTCCTGCCCGCACTGCCGGACGACGTGATGCCGAACCGGCTGGGACTGGCGCGCTGGCTCGTGGACGAACGCAATCCGCTGACGGCGCGCGTGACGGTGAACCGCGCCTGGGAACAGTTCTTCGGCCGCGGCCTCGTGGAGACGAGCGAGGACTTCGGATCGCAGGGGGCGGCGCCGTCGCATCCCGATCTGCTCGACTGGCTGGCGGTGACCTTCGTCAAGCAGGGATGGCGGCTGAAGCCGCTTCACCGGCTGATCGTGATGTCGGCCACGTATCGGCAGGCGTCCGCGATCACGCCTCCGCTGGCCGAGCGCGACCCCGACAACCGGCTGTTCGCACGCGGGCCGCGGTTCCGCGTCGAGGCGGAGATGGTGCGCGACATCGGACTGACGGCGAGCGGTCTGCTGTCCCGCCGGATCGGCGGACCGAGCGTGTTCCCGCCGCAGCCCGACGGGATCTGGCAGAACCCGTACAGCAGCGATCGGTGGGTGCCCAGCACGGGAGAGGATCGCTATCGCCGCGGCCTCTACACGTTCCTGCGGCGGACCGCGCCGTACCCCGCGTTCACGACGTTCGACTCCACCAGCCGCGAGGCCTGCACCGTTCGCCGCGTGCGCACGAACACGCCGCTGCAGGCGCTCACGATGCTGAACGACGAGGCCTTCTTCGAGATGGCGGGTGCGCTCGGACGCCGGATGATGACGGAGCCCGAGATCGAACCCTCGGCCGACCCGGTCCGAGTGCGCGCGGCGTACGGTTTCCGGCTCGTGACGTCGCGCGCCCCGAAGCCGCAGGAGCTCGATCTCATCGTGGCGATGTTCCGGCGGCATCCCGACTGGACGCTCGTGGCGAACGCGCTGCTCAATCTCGACGAGACGATCACGAAGGAATGAGCATGCTTCAGGAGATCACGCGCCGGCACTTCTTCCAGCAGAGCGGCTTCGGCATCGGCTACGCGGCGCTCAAGTCGCTGCTCGATCAGCCGCGCGCGGATGCGCCGGCACGCGCGAAGCGGGTCATCTACCTGTTCATGGCCGGCGCGCCGTCGCAGATCGACCTGTTCGATCACAAGCCGGCGCTGCAGCGGCACGACGGCAACCCCCTTCCAGACGAGTTCCTGCCGAAAGGGGAGCGCTTCGCGTTCATCAAAGGGACGCCGAAGCTGCTCGGATCGCCCTACCGGTTCGCCCGCCACGGGGCGAGCGGCGCCGAGATCTCGGAGCTGCTGCCGTACACCGCGAAGGTTGCCGATGACATCGCGATCGTGCGGTCGCTGCACACGACGCAGTTCAATCACGCGCCCGGCCAGATCTTCATGAACACCGGCAGCCAGGTGATCGGCCGCCCGAGCCTCGGCGCGTGGCTGACGTACGGGCTCGGCAGCGAGAGCCGGGACCTGCCCGGCTTCATCGTGCTGCTCTCGGGTGAAAACGCGCCCGACGGCGGCAAGTCGTGCTGGGGCAGCGGATTCCTCCCGACCGTCCACCAGGGCGTGGAATTCCGGTCGAAGGGGGATCCGGTGCTGTTCGTGTCCAATCCGGCGGGGGTCGACAGCGCCGCGCGGCGCGCCTCGCTGGACCTGGTGCGCGATCTGAACCAGGCGCACCGCGCCGACGTCGGCGATCCGGAGATCGACACCCGCATCGCCGCCTACGAAATGGCGTATCGCATGCAGTCGAGCGTGCCCGAGCTGACCGACATTTCGCAGGAGCCCGCGGCGATCCACGAGCTCTATGGGACGCAGCCGGGACAGGTCTCGTTCGCCAACAACTGCCTGCTCGCGCGGCGCCTCGTCGAGCGCGGCGTGCGCTTCGTCCAGCTCTATCACCGCGGCTGGGACACGCACGGATCGGGCGTCGGCGACGACATCGTGGTGAAACTGCCGAAGCTGTGCCAGGAGGTCGACCGCGCGAGCTGCGCGCTGATCACCGATCTCAAGCAGCGAGGGCTGCTGGAGGACACGCTGGTGATCTGGGGCGGCGAATTCGGCCGCACGCCGATGAACGAGGCGCGCAACGGCTCGAAGCTGCTGGGCCGCGACCATCATCCGCGCGCGTTCACGATGTGGATGGCGGGCGCCGGCGTGAAGAAGGGAATCACGATCGGGCGCACGGACGATCTCGGCTACAACGTCGTGGAGGATCCCGTCGACGTCCACGATCTCCATGCCACGATCCTGCACCTGCTCGGCGTGGATCACACGAAGCTGACCTACCGCTTCCAGGGCCGCGACTTCCGCCTGACGGACGTCAGCGGCAACGTGGTGCGCAAGCTGCTGGCCTGATCAGCGACAGGGCCAGAGCTCCAGCAGCGTGCGGATCAGGGACTCGTCCGCCCGCGCCATCGAGGCGTAGCCCCCTTCGCGCGTCAGTCCGGTGATCACGTCGAACCCGACGCTGTTGTGCCCGCCCGGAAGTTGCAGCATCGCGCCGCGTACGGGAAACCTGCCGAACAACGCGCGCGCCGCGTCGATGGGCACGAGCCAGTCGCCCGGCGCGTGCACCTGCACGACCGGGACCGTCACGCGCGGCGCCTTCGCCATCGAGTCGAACCGCTGCGAGGCGAGCAGACCGACCGGGGCCCAGAACCAGTACCGCGACGCGACTGCCGGGACCGAATCGATCGCGCTGAAGAGGAGCAGTCCCGCCGACGGGACGCGCGTCGCCAGCTCTATGGCGACGGCGGATCCCAGCGAGCGTCCCGCGAGGATGATTCGCGCCGGCGCGACGCCGCGATCCTGCGTGAGATGACGGTACGCGGCCTCGGCGTCGGCGTAGACGCCCCGCTCCGACGGCGTCCCCCGGTTCCGCCCGAAACCGCGGTAGTCGAAGGCGAGCACGTTGTAGCCGGCGGCGCGGAGCGATTCGATCTGCCGCCGCACGCTGCCGTGGATCGTGCGGCCGCTCGGCGGGCAGAACAGGATCCAGTAGCTCGAAGGGGGCCGGGCGGTGAGGGCCAGCGCGTCGAGGGACACGCCATCGCTGGTCGTCAACTGCAAGAGACCCGGACCGGGGCGAGGTGGGGGCTCTCGTGTCTGGGCGGCCCTGAAGACGAGCCCGGGCTCGCTGACCCAGAGACACGCGACCGAGCCGGACCAAGTGCTCAGCGCGGCGGCCGCGAGCACCGTCGGCCAGAAGCCGCGCGGCCGGATCCGCGCCGGCGGGGCGTCGAAGAGGACGGACCGGCTGGTGAACGTGCTCTGCCTCTTCAAGGGACCACTTGATCCGGTGTGACACCTGCCGGAAGCGTTTGTTCCAACCCGACGCGGTATAGGTGCTGCCGGCTTCACCCGTCATTGATCGCGCCAACGCTTCGCACGACGTTCATCGGGCGGCGGACTTACTGCAGCTTCCCGTTCCCCTCGACGATCCGCCGCGCGACGTGATTGACGACCACCGCGTCGTTGCGCGCGGCTGAGAGGTAGGCGGTCCGCAGCAGCTGCTCCTTGCGATCCTTGAGCGTCTGCGTGATGCCGTCCTTCACCCCTGGCGTCGACAGCCCGCGCTCGCCGGCCTGCTCGTGCGCGATGACCAGCACGAGCGTGTAGATGCCGCCGGCGGTGACGAGGTTCACGGTCCCTGGGGTCTTGCCGATGACGGCGTTGCGCAGCGGTTCCGGCGCCTGCTTCAGCGCCGACAATGGCACCAGCCCGAGATCGCCGCCGCGCGGAGCGCTCTCCGGATCCTCGGAGTAATCCGCCGCGAGATCCGAGAATCGCGTCCCGGTCTTCAGCCGTTCCATGATCATCCGCACCTTGAACGACGCTTCCTGCGGCGTGGCCGCGTCGTTGCCCGTCCGGTTCGCCGGCTGAGCCCCGCGCTCCGGCGTGACGACGATCTGCGCGAGCCGATACGACTCTTCGGCAACCGTGAACTGGGCGCGATTCGCGTTGTAGAAGTCGGTCACGTCCTGATCGGTCACCGATACCTTCGACACGACCTCGCGATCCAGCAGCTTCTTGGCGAGCAGTTCGCGCCTGACCCCCTCCCGCATATCGGCGGCGCCGAGGTTCCGCTTCTTCAGCTCCTCTTCGAACGCCGCGTCGCTCAGGTTCTTCTTGCCCTCGGCGTAGGCGGCGTCCACTTCGCTGTCGGGCACCTCGATCTTGAGCGCCCGCGCCTTCGTCAGAAGGACGTCCTGGAGGATCATCTCGTTCAGCAGACTCAACTTGAGGGTCATCGCCTCGTCCGGCGAGAGTGTCGCGGCGGTATCCTGCGTCCGCCGGAACGCCTTCTCGACGTCGTCGCGCGTGATCGGCCGGCCGTCGACGGTCGCCCACGTGTCGGCGGACACCGCGGCCGGCTTCTTCTGGCAGCCCGCCGCCAGACCAACCAGCATCATCATGGCGAGCGAGGTCAGGAGCCGGCGGGAAGGGATGGAGAGGGGATCGCGTCTGCGCATACCTGTTGAGTCTACCGTGACACGCCGACGGAGCCATCGCCGCGCGAAAGAGACGGCCGGCCGAACGGAAAAGCCCTATACTCCCAGCACTGCCCCGTGGCGATTGGAGGACCGATGAACGCGGTTCGGCGCGCTCCGTACGGCCTG
The DNA here is from genome assembly GCA_035699745.1 of Vicinamibacterales bacterium. Taxonomy (NCBI): domain Bacteria; kingdom Pseudomonadati; phylum Acidobacteriota; class Vicinamibacteria; order Vicinamibacterales; species Vicinamibacterales bacterium. Next base: position 179,373 of record DASSPH010000099.1, on the reverse strand, counting down.
GCCGGCGCGATTCTGCTCTCGCTGGTCTCCGCCCTCGGGTGGGCGGCGTCGGGCGGGTTGGCGACCACGCGAGCGCAGTCGCGCATAGATTTCGCGCGGGACGTGCAGCCGCTCCTCCGGGATCGCTGCTACGAATGCCACGGTCCGACGAAACAGATGAATGGCTATCGGCTCGACCGGCGGGCACGCGCGCTCGCCGGTGTGACCAGGCCGAACATCATTCCGGGCAGCAGCGAGTCGAGCCGGCTCTATAGACGCGTGCTGAGCCCGGAGTTCGGCACGCAGATGCCGCCTGACGATCCCTTGTCGGCGGACGAACTCAGCGTCCTCAAGCGGTGGATTGACGAAGGCGCCGAATGGCCTGACGCGCTGGCGAACGAGACGCCGCTTCCGCCGCCGGATCCGGCGGCGACGCGCGTGACGCAGTTGATTGCGGCCTCCCGCCCCGACGCGGCGCTCCAGGCCGTGCGCCGCGAGCCCGACGTCCTGAACCGGCGCGGTCCTGACGGCTCGACGCCGTTGATGTACGCGGCGCTCTATGGCACCGCCGCGCTGGTGAAACAACTGCTCGACGCCGGCGCCGACCCCAACCTTCGCAACCACGCCGGCGCGACCGCGCTCACGTGGGCGGTGGACGATGCCGAGAAAGTCAGGCTGCTCGCGAACGCCGGCGCGGACGTGGATTCGACGTCCGACTTCGGACGCACGCCGCTCATGCTCGCCGCGCAGGCGGGCGCCGCGCCTGTCGTCAAGCTGCTGCTCGAGCGCGGGGCGGAGGCGACACCGGCGGCGCTGACCGGGGCGGCGAGCCGCGGCAATCTCGAGGCGGTCCGCCTGCTGCTCGCGGCGGGCGCCCGCGACAACAACGGCGCCGCCAGGCTGGCCGCGCTCCGGGCGAATTCGCACGAGTGCGCTGACGCGATTGCCGCCGTCTCCCGGCCCATGGCGCTGACCGGTGCCCTGCTCGCCGTGCTGCCGTTTGCCGGCCCCGGACGACCCGACGCGATCCGGGCGGCGCTGGAGCGCGGTGCCGACGTGAACACGCGCGACGCGAAGTCCCGCACACCCCTGATGCTCGCGGCCATCGCCGACACGCTTCCTGCCGGCTCGCTCCGCCTGCTCCTCGACCGCGGCGCGGATCCGGCGGCCAGGGATCCGAACGGATTGACCGCGCTCGACTTCGCCCGGCGGCTCGGCCGCACGCCGCTCGTCGATACGCTGGTGGCGGCCGGCGCTCCGGAGACTGGCGAGCGACAGCCGACGCCAACCGCCGTGACCGGGAACACGATTCGCGATGCGGTCGCCCGCAGCCTGCCGCTGCTCCAACGCACCGCGACGTCGTTCTACGAGAAGAGCGGATGCGTGTCGTGCCACAACAATGCGCTCACCGCGATGACGGTGGCGGCGGCTCGACGCCACGGGTTCACCGTCGACGAGGCGGGAGCGCGAAAGGAGCTGACGACCGTAATCGAGGACGTCCGCGCCACTCGCGAACAGGCGCTGCAGGGAATCGTGAGTCCCGGGGGTGCGACGACGACCCTTGGCTACATCCTGATGGGTCTGGCCGCGGAGGGGCACGCCGCCGACCAGGGCACCGATGCGATCGTCAGGCTGATCACGCTGATGCAGCAGCCCGAGGGGCGATGGCGATCGCCATACCGTCCTCCTTCCGAAGCCAGCGAGTTCACGGCAACGGCCGTCGCTCTGCGCGGGATCCAGGTGTACGGAAACGGCAAGCCGGCACATCGCCGCGCGGTCGCGGCGGCCGTATCCTGGCTGCAGCACGCGCAGCCAGCCACGACCGAGGATCGCGTCTTCAGGCTGCTCGGATTGGTGTGGGGCCGTGCCCCGCAGCGCGTCCGCGACGCGGCCGTCCGCGACCTGCTGAACGGCCAGCGCGACGATGGCGGATGGGCGCAATTGCCGTCGATGGCGAGCGACGCGTATGCCACCGGCGCCGTACTCGTCGCATTGCACCACGCGGGCATCCAACCCGGCGATGGAGCCTACCGCCGCGGCGTGCAGTTCCTTCTGCGCACGCAGTTGAACGATGGTTCATGGCTGGTCAGGACGCGATCGCATCCCACGCAGATCTATTTCGAAAGCGGATTCCCCCATGGGGCCAGCCAGTTCATTTCCGCGGCGGGGACGAACTGGGCGACGCAGGCGCTGATCGTGTCCGCGGGAAAAGCGCCGTCCAGCACTGCGCCGGCGTCAGCGCTACGGCGGTGACGTGCCGCGGGGCTCACCGAAGCCGGCGCAGCTCCACCTCCGACGCGATGAATCCGAACGCGGGCCAGCCGCCGGACTGGATCGATCGCTCGAACCACCGGCGCGCCTGCGCCGTGTCGCCGCGCACGAGGAACCAGTTTCCCAGGCCGTAGGCGAGCGTCGCCATCTGCACGTCGTCTGTATCCGCCGGCGTGACCACCGCGTCGGGGCCGATCTCGCCGCGATAGAGCTGCAGGCGCCGCGTGTAGGCGTTGGTCACCGGCTTCGAGTCGGGCCGCCGATCGAGCATCGCCTTCGCTTCCGCGCCGCGGCCGGCGCGGCTGAGCGACATCCACAGCCAGTCCGTTGAACCCGCCAGCTCGCCGGCGTCCGGAGCGATCGGCTGCGCCCTGGCGAAGGATGCGGCGGCGTCGCCGAAGTCTGCCCGCAGGTACTGAACTACCCCGAGGTGGTACCAGATGCCGTAGATCGTGCCGTCGATCGCGGCCCCGCGCGTGAGGTCGGCGGACGCGCGATCGAATTCACGCACGGAAAGATAGCGATGGCCGCGCCAGCGGAGGAGCAGCGGGTTGGCCGGCTCGATCTCGAGTCCGCGTGTGAACGTCGCGATGGCTTCGCGAAACTGCCGCGCGCCGGACTGGGCGACGCCGAGGTCGATGATCCGCGCCACGTTCTTCGGATCCGCTTCGAGCGCGGCGCGCGCGGTCCTGATCGCGTCCGTATCGGGGAGCGAGCGGTACTCGACCCCCTCCGGCGAGCGGTATTGCACCGGCTGCACGCCGGTCTGGCCTGCACCGGTCGAGGGCCCGAGAGCGATGGCCGCGGCGGCGACGGACGCCAGTGCGGCCCGGCGAATGTGCGTGACGGGCATAGGCCCGCATTCTACTGGAGGCGCTATTCCGCGCGCAGTGCGACGCTCGGATCGATCCGGGTCGCGCGCCGTGCAGGCAGCCACGCCGCCATCAGCCCCACGGCTACCAGCAGCAGCGTGACGAGCGTGAACGCGACCGGATCGGTCGGCGTCACCCCGAACAGGAACCGCTGCAGCACCCGCGTCACGCCGGCGGCGCCGGCGAGGCCCACGATCACCCCGGCGAGGACGATGCGGAGCGCGCGTGCGAGCACGAGGCGCAGCACGTCGCGGCGTTGGGCGCCGAGCGCCATGCGCACGCCGATTTCGCGGCGGCGCTGGGTCACGGCGTAGGCCATCAGGCCGTAGATGCCGCAGGTCGCAATCAGCATCGCGGTCGCCGCGAAGAGCCCCAGCAGCAGCATCCGGAACCGCGGCGGCGCCACCGACGCCGCAACCGCTTCGTCCATCGTCACCGTGCCGGCAATCGGTAGATCGGGTGCGGCGCGGCGGATCTCGGCGCGGATGCCGTCGACCACGGCCGAGGGGGTCGTGGTGCGTGCGACGAACGACACGAACCGGAGGAATCCGCTGCGGTCCTGCTGGAACGGCGCGTAGATCATCGGCTGCACGTCGCGATCGAGCCCCATCTGACGGATGTCCGCCGCCACGCCCACCACCGTGAGCCACTCGCCGCGGTCGGTGATGCGGATCCGCCGGCCGAGCGCCTCGACCGGGCCGCCGGGAAAGTACTCGCGCACGATGCGCTCGCTGACGATCGCCACGTTGGGCGCGCCCGCCGTGTCCGCGGCAGTGAAGTCCCGTCCCGCCAGCAGCGGAATCCCCATCGTCCGGAAATAGCCGGCGTCGATCTTCGGCGTGCCGGCAGAGAGCCTGGGCTTCGGCTGTCCCTCGATGTTGAAGTCGAGCTGGATGAACATCCTGCCGAACGGCGCCGAGTTGATCACGCTCGCCGACGTCACCCCCGGCAGGTTCTGGACGCGCTCGAGCACGCCGCGCGCGAACGCATGGATCCGCCCGGGCTCCCCGTACAGGTGTTGCGGCAGCGTCACCCGGACGGTCTGCACCACGCCGTCGCGCCCGCGCGATTCGAAGCCCGGCGACACCGCCGTGAGACGCAGGAAGCTGTGAATCAGCAGCCCCGCGCCGATCAGCAGCACGAGCGTCATGGCGATCTGCCCGGCGACCAGCAGCGTCCGCAGCCGTTCGCCCTGGCGGTCCCCCGTCGTTCGCGTCTCGCCGGCGTGCAGCGCGAGCCCTTCACCGAACGCTGTTCCGCTGACACGCAGCGCCGGGAGGAGCCCGATCAGCAGCGTCGAGACGAGCGACAGGCCGAGGCAGAACGCCAGCACGCCGCCGTCGATCACGATCCCGCCGACGCCGGGCAGCGCGGACGGCGGGACGAGCGGCAGCGTGACGTCGATCGCGATCCGCGCGAGCAGCACGCCCAGCGACGCGCCCAGCAGCGACAGCACGACCGCCTCGGTCAGTAGCTGACGCACGATCCGCCGGCGCCCCGCGCCGAGCGCCATCCGGACGGAGAGTTCGCCGCGCCGGGCCGTGAGGCGCGCCATCTGCAGGTTGGCGACGTTGACGCACGCAATCAGGAGCACGAACGACACCGCGCCGAGCAGGATCAGGAGCAGCGGCCGCACCGACTCCATGCCGTAGGCCTGCAGGCGGACTGTGCGAGCCAGCGTGCGGACGTTCGCCGCGAGTGTGCCCTCCATTCCCAGGGCGCCGGTGGGCGCGATCGACGGCTCGTTCACCAGCGCCGTCAATTCCGCTTCGGCGCGTTCCTGCGTGACGCCCGGCTTCATGCGCCCCAGCAGGAAGAGAAACGCGCTCCGGCCCGTGTCGCCGGCCCAGCGATTGAACAGAAAGATATCGGTTTCCGGCAGCGCGCCAATCCGGATCACCGGCCTGAAGCCGAAATCCGGCGGCATGACGCCGATGACGGTACGCGGGATGCCGTCGACGGTGATCGACTGTCCGACGATCGCCGGATCGGCGCCGAAAGACGTGCGCCAGAGTCGATCGCTGACGATGGCGGTGCGATCGTCGTCTGACGAGGCGGCGCCGGTGAGGAAAGGGCGTCCGCGCGCGGGCGTGACGCCCAGCATCGCGAAGAAGTTCGGGCTGACTTCGAGCCCCTGGACCTGCGCCGGCTCGCCGCGTCCGCTGAGCTGCGCGTCGAGCGTGACATAGGCCGCGAGATGTTCGAACGCGGTGACGCGCGGGCGGAGCGCGTCGTAGGACACCGGCGACCAGGTCGAGAAGGTCCTGACGCCCCGCTCGGTCTGCTGCGCGGACTGGACGATGATCAGTCGATCGGGGTCGGGGTAGGGCAGCGGCCGCCAGAGCACGCCGTAGGCGACGGAGAAGATCGCGGTGTTGAGTCCGATGCCGAGCGCGAGGATCGCGAGCGCGGTGACGGTGAAGGCCGGCGCCCGCCTCATCAGGCGCAGCGCGTGGCGCACGTCCTGCGCGGACGTTTCCACGGTCGCGAAGGTCCACGGCTCGCGGGACTGCTCGCGCAGCCGCAGGGGATTGCCGACCCGCCGGCGCGCCGCCGCCCGCGCCTCGTCGGCGCTGATGCCGTTGGCGTCGGCCAGGGCGTCCGCTTTCATCTCCTCGTGGAAGCGCAGCTCGTCCTGCAGATCGCGATCGAACTGGTTGCGCTGGAAGAAGAACAGCAGACGTCGGAGAAACGAACCCACCTTACCCTCCGGAGAATCAGGCCACTACGTCGTCTTCATCACCCGCATGATCGCGCCGAACATCTGGGAAAACCGTGCTTCCTCGAGGCCGAGCTGCTTCTTCCCGGCGGCGGTGAGCGTGTAGAACCGCGCCCGGCGGTTGTTCGCCGAGATTTTCCACTCGGCCGACAGCCACCCCTTGACGCGCATCCGCTGCAAGGCCGGGTACAGCGATCCCTCTTCGATCGTCAGCACGTCAGCCGACAGCATCTGGATGTGCTGGGCGATGCCGTAGCCGTGCATCGGCCCGATCGACAGGGTTTTGAGGATCAGCATCTCGAGCGTGCCGGGCAGCAGCTCGTTCTTGTTCTTCGCCTTCGGTTCCTTCATCAGCCGCTCTTTGCATAGACGAACTATGGGAGCGGAAAGTTTCCTCCGTCCGGCGCGGCGCTGTCAAGCGTGAGGGATTTTGGTGAGCGATTGCGAAGAGGACGCTTCGAGGTACGATCAGTGCTGAATAGGAATGCCCAAGCTGCAAACGCGCCTTGCGTGGTTCGACCGCGGGGCGGAGGCGTTCGCGCAGACTTGCCCATCGGTGGTCCGCGACGTCCTGCCGCCGCACATTGGTCCCGTCTACATCTGCCCCCTTTGCGTCACGCCGACCCTTTTTCGGGCTTTCATGCGGCCCGCCGTTGGAACGAATCAACTGACTGCCGAACATGCGCCGCCGGAGTTCGCCGGTGGTCGCGCGATCGCGTTGACGTGCGCCAGGTGGAATCACACCGCGGGATCGATGTTGGACTCTCACGCGAGTATTGCAGCCCGTTACGAAGACGACCCTCCGGGTGTTCTGCGGGATCAGCGGGTTCGGGTGGCGCTCGGCCAAACCCAAGTCAACATGACGCTGGAAGCCGGGCCGACGGGTATGCAGTTGTTTGGAGATGAGAATCGTAACTCCCCTACAGCGCACGCCGCGTTCGTCGCCGAGCTGAATCGCTTGGTGGAGAGTGGAGATCGCGACTGGAATGTCAAGCTGCAATTTCGTGAGCAATACAACTCTTCCCACGCGGCTGTGTCTTGGTTACGGGCAGCATGTATCGTCGCGTTTGCGAAGTTCGGATACCGATTTGTCCTCGATCCCGCCTATGAAGTCGTTCGACAGAAGATCGACATCCGAACGTCCGCGCCGTCGCTCTTCGGGATTCGCGTTTCCCAGCAGCCCAAAGGACGCTCGAGCCCTGGTAATTATTCGGGAGCCAGGAATTCTGGACGGTGGCGTTGCAGTTCTCATGGGACGCCATCTCGTACTTCTACCTGGCCCAAGGGATTCGACGTTTTACGACAGGGTCAAAGGCCACGAAGGAAAGCGCTCGGAGGTTCGGGGCGAGTTCCTCCCTTGGCCCCGTGGACCGGAATTCTTCTTCGATTTCTTACCGCCAGCGACTCGGTGATGTTCGGAATCGTTCATGGGGAAAGTGCCAGAGATCATCCGCCGCGGAATTACCAGATCTTGGCCAGCAGATGGCTTGAGTGGCGCCGCACCGTTTAGTCAATATCGTGCGTCGACTAAGTACCCTCGTCGTCCCGAGCATTTCCAGCCCGATTGCGTTTTGTGCTCCCGGAGGGCTGAGTCATTGGTGGAGTGTTCAAACCGTTTCCCGCAATACGAGCACTGAAATATATAGGTTGGTCCGCGACGCGCGGAATGGGGGCGCGGTTGCCGCGGTGTCGTGATTCTCGGATGCGCTGCCGTGGAAGACGCCTGTATTGGTCCATACGCCGAGATCTCGACCTGGTATCGCGGTGAGAACGTGGCGCTCATCGCCTTGACAGCGGACATTTCGTCGACCTTGTACGCCTTCATGTGACCGTCTGCGAGTTCCCAAGCGTACAGAAGGACGTTCCCAGTGCCAGCTCGTCGGACCGAATACGGTTCCACCTGCCGGTGCTTGCCGTGGTATTCGAACTCGAGCATGAGACGGTTGGTCGCCGCGAACCGGATCGACTCGAGTGGCGAGCCGGCGCCCCAGTACCGAATCCCCGGTGCAACGATTGGGCTAAGGCCCTCGCCAACGGGCACTCGAGGCAGCTGCGTCTCGGGAAGGGGCTTTGACGGAGCATCCAACCAGCCAAGAACCGCAGGCAGCCTCGAGAGCATCGCGTCCAAGTCCGGCAATGCTGGCAATTGGTGCGCAAGCATACTCGCCCACTCGGATCGCAGTTCGGCGTCGCCGGCAACGATGCCGATCAATTCGATCGACGAAGGCAGCGCGATGGCTTTGCCCGCGCATTTCTTTGCGAACAGCCTGCGAACGTCGACCAGATTGAGATCCGTAGGCGCATTCTCGAGAAGGTGAACGACATCGTACAAATCGCGAGGCCGCGATCGCTCGAGCAAAGCGCGAGTCTTTTCGGCGAGCAACTCCTCGAACGAATACGTGAGCACGGCGACGCCCTCGGGCAACGCGTCAGGGTAGGGATGCAGAATCGGCCGCTCGGCCGGATCGTCGATGACCGGCTCGTGTCGCGTGATGTCGAAGCGAATCTTGGGAGAGCCTGGATACTCGAGGGGACCGCGATAGGCGACGCGACCCTCGAACGTCGGTAGCCCTTGCTTGTTCTGCCTCGTTTTCACATCGACGAGGTCAGCCGGAAACTCCAGGCCGGTCAGCTCTGCGACGTGCGCAGTCAGTTCTCGAAGCTGCGCCACGAGTTCGTCCTGCGTATACGGCGCATCCGGCCGCAGGGAGAAGTCCAGGTCCTCCGAGAAACGATATGTCTCGAAGAAACACTTCTTGACGCATGTGCCGCCCTTGAAAATCCAGAGAGAGTCGGCAGGGCGGCAACGCCTGCGAGCAGCCATCCGAGCACGTAGTCCTTTTCGACCACTTCCGGGCGCAAGTGCCATTCGGCAGCGCGATCGAGGATGTCTTGCTTGGCAATCATGAAGCGGCCGGCTCGGATGTCAGGTCAGAAACCGGCACGTTGATCCAGAGCCGCCACCGCTTGGAGAGCTTTCCATGGTGTCTATTGCCAGGGTCGAGACGGACGTAGCCTGCCGTGAGATGGCGGCCGGCGGCGGTGACGACCTTGACTTCTGCGGGCCAGAGGCGTTCGCTTAGAAACCCCAGCCGCTTCCAAGCCGCGCCGGAAGCAGTATGTCGGGCGACATCAAGCAAGCGGACGAAATTGCGGTCCTTATGCTCTCCGTATGCGCGGAGAAGCTGCACCAGATGGCGACCTCCGCCGACAAGCTCCGGATCTCGGAGACCGTCCGCGATTGTCCGCTCGAGTCCAGAGACCTGGACCCGTTCGGGCCCTCGCCAGACGTTGACGACTCCGGCAGCGAGACGAGTTCGGTGAACGCGGAACACGCGGAAGTCGTAGCCCCCAATACGCAGCTCGGTCTTTCGAGCAGGCACAGCGGTCACAACCAACGTCGATCGGAAAATCTGTTCGGTCAGCTCCCAGTGTTCGGCTGCGCTCCATCCGCCGATGTAACAGGGGGAGAAGACCTCGCGAGCCAGCACCCACGGGTCCTCTGGGATAGCCGCTTGGTCGGGAGCCGCGCTGAGCGGCTTGACTAAGTAAAGGCCCCGCCGCAGCCGTTCGATCCAACCGTGGCGGATGAGCCGGCGAAGTCGAAGCGCCGCCTTTGCGGGCGGGCCGTCAATTGCGTGAAGTGCGGCGGGTAGAGAGACCACACCGCCTTTTGCGGCTCTCGCGAGCGCGGCGACCACCTTCCGATCGTCTGCAGCCATGTGGGTATATTATGATAGTTGATATAGCGCATCTCGCCGCATTATATACAATAACAATATACCCCAGTCGCGTATACTCAGAATTGAGGTCGCTTCAGAGGGGGTCTACAAGGGCCGAGGTTCACGTCCCGAGGCGAACCATCGGCACGCGGGCTATTCAGCGCGAAGTGCCGTGACCGGATCGACCCCAGCAGCCCGCCGTGCGGGAATCCACGCTGCCGCCAAGGCCGTAAGAGTCAGAGCGACGGCCGTCCCGACGTAGGTCGGCGGATCCGTGGGCCTAATTTCAAAAAGAAGTCCCGCGATCGCGCGCACGACGACGACCGCGGTGGCAGCCCCGATTCCTATCCCGATTGCGACGGGCCAAACCGACTCTCGGACGATGCCGGCCACCACCTGACGATGAGTCGCACCGATAGCCGTTCGAATCCCGATCTCCCGAGTGCGCTGCGAAACCGAGTACGCGACGACACCGTACACACCGGCGACGGCAACGACTAGTGCGATGGCGCCTAGCACTCCAAACAACAGCGCGCTGTCCCGCTCCGTGCGCACTGCCGCGCCGACCCGTTCGTCCATCGTGCTGACGTCATCTATCACGATGTCGTGTCCGAGGCTCCAGACGGTGTTGCGCAGGGTGGGGATCAGCGCGGCCGGGTCGCCACTACGCGCGCGCACTAGGATCATCAACCGGCCGAAAGCGAATTGGCTGCCGATGGTCTGAGCCATTGGGAGATACACAAACGGCCGAGCCGGTCGCCGGAGCGACGTGTCCGGTGTGTTCTCGACGATGCCGATTACTGTCAGGCGAGAGCGGCCAAACTGGATCTCTGTGCCAGGTGTCAGGGCCGACGCGATCACTCGCAAGAAAGCCTCGTTGACAATGGCGACGCGGTCTCGCGACGGAACATCCCCCCTGTTGAAATCACGGCCACCTATCAACCGGATCCGCATCGTCGCGAAATAGCCCGGTGTGACGGCCGCGACAGAGACTGGCGGGGTCTTGTCGGGTGCCTGGCGGCCCACGACCGACACGCCGGACATCCCCATAGCCGGACCGCTGAACGGCACGGTTGACGCTGCCGCTACCGATTCCACATTCGGCTCTCGAGCGATGCGATCGACGATCGTGCCGAAGAACGTCACGGTCAGGTTCTGCAACTCGGGAATGGTGCCGGACGCTCCCGGCATCACCCCGGCGGTCAGCAGTCCGCTCGCGTCAAAACCTCGCCTGGTGTGACGAAGGTTCCAGAGCGTCTGAGACAACAGCGCCGCCATCAAGACTAAGACGAACACGACGGCGACTTCCCCGGCCACAAGGGTCAAACCTAGGCGCGGGCGTCGGGTGATGGATCGACCAGCTGCGGTCGTGCTCCCTGCGTGCCGGGTCGACCAAATCGTCGCGAGAGATGCGAGCCCGCAGACCACACCCATAGCCGCGGCGACGGCGAGATTGAAGGCCAACACCCGCCAGTCAAGTGCGACGGTTTCGACGTAGGAGACACGACCTGCGAGCAGCGAGCGGAGCACGTCATTGCTCCAGTACGCGAGGAACAGTGCAACTGCGCCGCCGAAAATGGCGAGGAGGACGTTCTCTGTCAGGATCATGCGTACAAGGCGGCCGGTCCGCGCGCCGAGCGCCGCGCGGACGGCAAACTCGGGTCCGCGTCCGGTGATGCGCGCCAACAGAAGGCTGGCGATGTTGGCGCACACCACGAGGAGAACACAGCCCACGGCACCCATGAGCAGCAGCAGCCGATACCGGGCATTGCCGACGAGGCGATCCTGAAGAGGCATTGCGATGACACGCGTGCGCTCAACGAAACGCGCCGAAAAACGTGCGGACGCTTCTTGGGCAAAGATGCCGGACAACTCGGTTGAGGCCTTCGCCGCTGTCGTTCCGGGAGCGAGCCTTCCAATCACCTGCTGAAACGCGTCATCCCGGGAGAGAACGATGACATCTGGTTGCATCCTCGCGAATATCGGTGCTTCACCAGGCGGGTCCGCAACGGGGAAGCGGAAATCGGCTGGGAGCACGCCGATGATAACGCGCGGCTCGCCCGTCAAGGTTACATCCGTCAGCGTGATGCTCTTGCCGATGGTGTCGGCACTGGCATCAAACTGCCGAATCCAGAAGCTGTGGCTGAGCACCGCGACCGCCGGCGCCCCAGGCTGGGTATCTGTCTCGGCGAAGATCCTTCCGAGCGAAGCCTTGATGCCCAGCAGTGCGAAGAAGTTCGCCGTGGCGTGCGCAGCGTTGACAGGCATCGGCTGAATTCCGGCGACGAGTGTCGCTGGCGCGGACGGCTCGATGCCGGCGAACTCCGTCAGCGTGCGCGATCGCGCGTGCCAGGCGTCTCTTAACCAGGCGGGGCTCCCGCCAAGCGGCGGATGCTCCAGCAGGACCAACTGGTCAGGCGCGTTATACGGAAGTGGGCGCAGCAGAACCGCATTGACGACGCTGAAGATCGCCGTATTTGCGCCCAGGCCTATTGCCAGAGTCAAAAGGGCCACGGCTGTAAACGCGGGGCTGCGTTGCAAGGAGCGCACTGCAAAGCGCGTGTCATGTCGCAGGTCCTCGAACCACATCACGCGCCGCGATTCGTAGAAGTTCTCCCGGACACGGGTGACGTTCCCGAACTTTCGCCGGGCCGCCATTGCGGCTTCCTCTGGGCTGACGCCCTCGGCCAGCAGGCGGTCGGTCTCGAGCGCGACGTGCGACTCGACTTCTTCCCGAAACTCGTCATCCGAAGGGTCGTGGCGACGCGCCATAACTAGGCCTGTTCAGGTCCGAGGACTCGTGCGATGGCCGCGCTCAGCCGGTACCACTGGCCCGTACCTGCAGTCAGCCGCTTGCGTCCGGCGCGCGTGAGCCGGTAGAAGCGAGCCCTCCGGTTGTTGTCCGACGTGCCCCATTCCGCCTCGATCCACTCGCGGCGCTCAAGGCGCTGCAGGGCGGGATAAAGAGACCCGTGGTCGACGAGTAGTGTCCCGTCCGTTTGCTGCTCGATTGCCCGGGCGATGCCCTGGCCGTGCTGGCCCCCAAAGATCAATACCCGAAGAATGAGCAGATCCAATGTTCCCTGCAGAAGGGCGATCCGCTCCTTATCGTCTTGGGTAGACATGCGACAGGAGTCTGCTCCTACTCGGGTCGAATGTCAACAGGAGGCCACCGGCGTGAGGGATTTTGGGTGAGCGATTTTGGGAGCTGGGCGCTACCCGGCGGCTCTCGCGGCGCCGGTCTGCGACCAGTCCCCCTCGAACACCGACCGCATGCGCCGGACGATGGCGGCGTCCCGGACGATGACGCCGACCTCGCGGCGCCGATCCAGCTCGATCGGGCCGAGACTCTGGCTGCCCACGAACGCGTGCGTCCCGTCCCGGATGATCGCCCGGACGTGGAGCCGGAAGCCGGGGAACTTCTCGATGGCGAGCGGCGATCGCAGGTGCCGCACCTTGCCGATGACGCGCACGTCGACCCCCGCGCCGGACCGCTCGGCGATCAGGTCGTGCATGTCGCGATCGCTGAAGCGCGGGTCGTAGATGAGGAGCTGCCGGCGCGCGCCCCGGATGAACGCCGCCAGCCGTTCGCGCGAATTCGCCGGACTGACCACCAGATCGCGGTGACCGGGGCGATAGGGCCGCCGCGCCGCGTCGGCGTCGAACAGCTTCAGCGCCTCGCGCACCAGGGCGGGATCCGTGGTCTCGATGCCGAAGCTGCGGCTCTCGTAGTCGCGGCGGGTGTAATTGAACCCGTAGACGTGCAGGATGCGCCGATCCACGATCATCATCTTGCCGTGATAGCGCACGAGATCGCCGGCGGTGCGGGAGAGGATGACGCCCGACCGCAGCAGGCGGCGCTCGAGCTTGCGCAGATCGCGGGAATGCCCGCGGTGCTTCCGGGCGATCATCGCCCGGACCAGCACCCCGCGGCGCACCGCGTCCTCGAGGTGGCGCGTCACCGAGCGGCAGTCCAGGCGGAAGATCACGATGTCGATCGCGCTCTTCGCTTGGGCGATCGCCCTCAGAATCGGGCCGATGCCCCCTTCCGGCTCCACGATGAGCTTCATGTCGTGCGCTGGAGTGTATGACAGGTGCTTCCGCGGTGCGACTTTGTCGATCCGCGCGGCACGCATTCGACCAGCCATCAGAACGCGGTCATGGCGGCCGCCCCAAGGAGAGTAACCGTGCGATTTCTTTCGATGATCCGCCTGGACGAACGGACCGCCCAGGCCCCGAGCGAGCAGTTGATGCAGGACATGGGCAAGCTGATGGACGAGATGACCCGCGAGGGGGTGCTGATCCGAACTGCCGGACTGCGCCCCACCAGGGAGGGCCGGCGTGTGCGCCTGCGCAAAGGGCAGCTCTCCGTCGTCGACGGGCCGTTCGCCGAGACCAAGGAAGTCATCGGCGGTTTCGCGATCCTCGAGGCCCCCTCGATGCAGGCCGCCATCGAGCTGACCAAGCGCTTCCTGCGGGTGCACGGCGACCAGTGGGAGATCGAGTGCGAAGTGCGTCCGCTCGACGGACCGGAGTTCGGAGCGGAAGCGCCGGGACACTAGTTCCGGCGCCAGGCGTCGCGGGTGAACAGCGCGAAGTTCTGGGGTGACGGTCCGCGTGCCCAGCAGCGCGGAATCTGGCTGTCGCGGACGTCCCACAGCCGCTCGTGGAAATGGTCGACGCTCGCCGGATCCGTGTTCCACCCGTCGTGTGGATAGCAGAACGCCCCCGTCGCGCCGGTGGCGATCGACCAGAGCAGGGCGGCCACCGCGCCGGCTGCGACGAGGTGCGGCGCCCGGCCGATCCGCGCGACGCCCAGCGCCGCGGCCGGGATGAGGAGAGGCAGCCCGTCGAGGATGTACCGCGGTCCGTAGGTGTGCCCGCCCCACCAGACGGAAAACGACGCGTAGACGATCAGCTGGACGGCGGCCGCCGCGATCGTGACACGCAGCACCGTGCGCTCCGCCGGGTCCCGCGGCCGAGCGCCGAGCACGATCAAGACGATGGGGCTGAAGACGAGCAAGCCTCGACTGGGGCTCACGAGGAGGCCGACCGCGCCTGCCAGCGGGAACTGCCACGTGCTCTCCACGCGATGGGCCGCGAGGCTCGCGGCTTCGAATGCGTGCAGGCTGCCGAACGGGTCACCGAACCACCGCACGTTCAGGCCGGCAAAAACGGTCAACGGCAGGAGAAACGCGATCGCAAACGCGATGCGGCGGGGTGCCGGGGACCGCCACAGGATCCCCGCGGAGAGGATCAACAGCATCGGAAGCGTTTGCGGTCTGGCGGACGCCGCCCAGCCGAGGAGCAGGCCGGCGGCGAGATGGTAGGGGATGCGGCCGTCGCGATCCGCTCTGCTGACCCAGAGACAGACGGCGAGCGCGACCGACCAGACGACCGTGGCGTGCTGCCACAGGGTCTGGCTGGCGGTGGGCCAGAGGCCGGAGGCCAAGGCAAATCCCACGGCGACGAGCGCGGCCGGTCCGCGACGGCAGAACCGGACCGCAATGACGAAGGCGATCGCGCTGGCGAGGCTGACGAGCGCGGAGGCGGTGAGTTTGGCGACGAGGGCCGGGGCCAGACGCGCGTCGAGCTGGACGAGTCCGAGCCCCTTCAAGATCGCCGCGACGGCCGCGCCTTCCAGAACGGGCGGCAACGGGTACGCGTTCCGCCAGTGTCCTTCGCGATCGCGCTGGAACGCGAGCCGCTCTCCATACTGCGGCACACGACCCACCAGACCGTCGAGCGTCAGCGCACCGCGGCGTGCCAGCGCCACGCTGGCGTACTTGGCCGCCTGGCTGTCGGACGCGGGAATCTCGCGCCCGTTCGCATTGAGCACCACGAAGACGAACAGCCCGATGAGCGCGGCGACGCGGTAGGTGCGTCCCGCTGCGGAGCGGCGCGCCGCCAGAACAGCAGGGTCGCGAACTGCCGTGGCACGATCCGCGAACGTGATCGCCTCGGGTTCCATGGTGGGGGGCAGGAAGTCGCTGCGGCTTCAGGTCAGACGCGGGTCAGCAGAGAGGCGGACCTGGCGCGCAGGGCACGTGTCATTGGCGCGAGAGTGTAGCAGAAGGCTCGTCGACGTGAACCGCCGGCAGCATTCGCAGGATCACGGCTCTATCGTTCGGTCCAGACCGCCTCAGCCGCTCTTTTCGCTGGAAAGCGGGTTGCATTGTCAGGTGCGTGATCCAATGAGCACGACGAGCACACTCCAGGCCGCTTCGACTGTTCCCCCCATCGTGCTGCTCGCAGACGACGATTTTCCCCGGCTGCAGCAGCACTCGCGCTACATGCCACCCACTTTCATGGGCAGCCGCTCGGGCGCGACATCGTTCACCTCTTGAAGTCGCGGCCCGATACCCGGGACATCCCGGTGGTGCTGATCGGCGACGACCGCGTGGCGTCGCGGACGGCGAGGGAAGCGGATCTCTGTCTGGAAGAAAGGGTCGCGCCGGACATCCTCCTCCAGAACCTGTGGACCGTCCTCCGCTCGCGCGGGTTGCGCGAGCGCGCCGAGAGCGTCCGCCGGGGCGCCGAGGGCCTCCTCGAGCGCTCGTCGCGTTTGATCGCGCGTGCCGACGCCATCAACGCGGCGGCCGCGGATCATCGTCGGCGCGCGTGTCCGGCCTGCGGAACTGCCCTCGAGTGGATCGAGCGCGGGCGCATCGACGGCCTGGAATACGACTACTACCACTGGTGCGCCAGGGGCTGCGGCCTGCACTGCTACAACCGAACGACCGCAAGCTGGGTGAAGCTCGCCGGTTGATCGTGACTCGATCGCGCCGGTCGGCTCACGATTTGACTCCCCCGGGCGCGGGCGTATAGTGGAATCAGCCTAAGACGCCGGCCAGACCCGGCGTCGCGGGGGAACCACCGGCGCGATATCCGCGCCACGGGGCGCATCCCACCGTAGCTCGCAAGGCGAGCGAAGGTGGGTAGAGGACTCCAACCTCGAGCCCGTCAGCTAACCCCGCCGGCACTTGGAGGCTTGCCGTGTTTGCTGGCTCGCCCGTTCAGGCGGCGATCGCGATCGCCGTCCCGCTGGCTGTACTCCTCGCCGTCGTCGCCGTCCTCTCCGTGCACCGCATCGGCCCCAACCAGGTCGGGCTCGTGATCCGCCGCTGGGGGCCCCGGCGCGCGGAAGGCGGTCCGGTCGCGTTTCAGAACGAAGCCGGATACCAGGCGGATCTGCTGATGCCCGGCGTCGCCGTGCGTCTCTGGCCGGTGAACCGCGTCGAGAAACATCCGTGGGTGCAGATCCCCACGGGCGAAATCGGCCTCGTGATCGCGCAGGTCGGCGCGCCGCTGCCGACCGGCTGGAAATCCGGCGTCTACAAGCCGGTGTTCGGCCAGTTCACCGACGTGCGCACCTTCGTCGCCGAGGGAGGGCAGCAGGGCGTGCAGCGCCCGGTGCTGCCTCCCGGAGCGATTCTGCCGCTCCACCCGGTCGCGTTCCTCGTGCTCACCCGCAGCCGCAGCTTCGGGCTGCCGGTCAACGCGGAGTACCGCGAGCGCTTCGGACCGGCGCTCTTCGGCCTCGAACCCGATCAACTGACCTTGAAAGTCATCGCGCCCGCGCGCCTGCACGAGCAGGGCACCGACAGGGTCGTCGACGTCGTCGGCATCGTCGAGACGCTGGACGGCGAGCCGCTGCCGTCGGGCGACATCGCCTGCAGGATAGGGCGGTTCGACGACGTGCGGCGTATGGAGGTCGAGGGGCGGAGCGACGCCGAGATTGCGGACGTGCTGATCGGCAACCAGAACGAGCGGCACAACAACTACCAGGACTACCAGAAGTTTCTCGACAGCGGCGGGCGCATCGGCCTGCAGCACGATCCGCTGCTGTACGGATCGTACGCGCTGAATCCGTATCTCGTCCGCGTGCAGACCGCGCCGATGCTGGTGGTGAGGCAGGGCGAGGTCGCGGTGATCAAGGCCGCGGTCGGACAGCCGACGGAAGACACCTCCGGCGACGAGTTCAAGTTCGGCTCGATCGTGCGGCCCGGCCATCGCGGCATCTGGGAAGAACCGCTCCGCACCGGCAAGTACGCGATCAACCCGCGGATCTACCAGGCGGAAATGGTGCCGACGGCGATTCTCACGCTGAACTGGGCCGAAGCGGCGTCGCAGGCGCACAACCTGGACAAGCAGTTGAAACAGATCGTCGCCAAGTCGAAGGAAGGCTTCGTCTTCAACATCGACCTGCAGGTGCAGATTCACGTGTCGGACAAGCTCGCGCCGAAAGTGATCTCGATGGTGGGGACGATGCAGAACCTGGTGAACGAGGTGCTGCAGGCGGTGGTCGGCAACTATTTCCGCGACACGCTGCAGGGGATGGCGGCGGTCCAGTTCATCGAGAACCGGGCCGCGCTGCAGAGTAAGGCGCAGAACTACATCGCCGACCAGATCCGCAAGTACAACGTCGAGACGCGCGGCGTGTACATCCAGGACGTGGTGCTGCCGGAGGAGATCGTCCGGGTGCTGACGCAGCGCGAGATCGCCAACCAGGAGAAAGCCACCTTCCTGGCGCAGCGCGAAGCGCAGCTCACCCGCATCGACATGGAGAAGCAGGGGGGCCTGGCCGACCGGCAGCGGGATCTCGCCGGGTCGGAGGTGGAGATCATCATCAAGGAGAACCGCGCCCGGGCACGCAGAGCGGAAGGGGAAGGAGAGGCGGCGTTCATCGAGCAGACCGGCCGCGCGCGAGGCGCGGAGATCGAAGCGATCGGCCTGGCCCGCGCGAAGGGGTTCGCGGCGCAGTCGCAGGCGATCGGGCCGGAAGCGACCTCCGCGGTCAACGTGGTGGCCGAGCTGGTCAAGAGCCCGAGCCGCTTCGTGCCCGACATCATGGTGACCGGGAGCGGTGACGCGCTGTCGGCGGGTGTGATGGGCTTCCTGCGCGAGTTCCAGCGTCGCAACGGAGACGCGCCGCCGCGCTGACCCGCTCCGAGCGCCGGGTGTGCACGATCGACCCAGCGAACCGCGGAACGGGGCGTGCACAGCCGGCGCCATCATCCGATAAAAGTGGTGGCGAAGGCGCCAATGCCGATGCAGAATCGCCAGGCGCGCGCCGCCGTACTCACAGGAATCGTGATTCGATGACAAATCCGTACGCTCCGCCCCAGGCAGTCGTCCTCGATGTCGCGGATCCGGCAGCCGGCATCCTGCTGGCCGATCGCTCCACCCGGCTCGGCGCTTCCCTGCTCGACGGGCTGATCGTCGGGGTGATGGTCTATCTGCCGCTCTTTGCCGGTGCGTTCATCGGCGGCTCCGCGCAGGCCCAGGGCAGTGACGACGCCGGCAACACGGGCATGGGCATCGCCCTGGCGCTGGCGCTGGTGGGCTTCGCCGCGTGGCTGTGGCTCACCATCAAGTGTCTGAAGGCCGACGGCCAGTCGATCGGAAAGAAGGCCTGCGGGATCAAGATGGTCCGGTCCGACGGGTCGCCGGTGTCGCTGTCGCGCGTCATCTGGCTGCGCAACGTGGTCAACATGATCCTCGCCGTGGTCCCGATGTACGGAATCATCGACGCGCTCTTCATCTTCGGGGAGTCGCGGCGCTGCATCCACGATCACCTTGCCGACACCCTCGTCATCAAAGCCTGAGGGGCTGCCGGCCCGCGGCGGGGTCCTCGACACCGTCGTCACCACGGAGACTCCGGAAGGCATCCTGCTGGAGCTGCGCCCGGCCGGCCTCAGCGTCCGGTTCTACGCCTTTGCGGTCGACGGCGTGATCCGGCTGGCCATCATCTACGCCGCGGCGATCGGCCTCGCCCTCTTCGGGCAGCTCGGCCTCGCGCTGTGGCTGATCATCATCTTCGCGCTCGAGTGGTTCTATCCGGTCGTGTTCGAGCTGATGCCGGGCGGCGCGACGCCAGGCAAGCGCATGTTCGCGCTCAGGGTCGTGATGGAGAACGGCCTGCCGGTGACCGCGGCGGCGGCGCTCACCCGGAATCTGCTGCGCGTGGCGGACTTCCTGCCGTTCGGCTACGGATTTGCTGTGGTGAGCATGCTGCTGCGGCGGGATTGCCAGCGCCTCGGCGACATTGCCGCCGGGACGCTGGTGATCCATCAGCCGCGCGGAGCGCCGCGGATGGCGCTGGGGTCGGTCGAACCGGTCGTGCCGGTCGTGCCGCTGAGCGCCGACGATCAGGCCGCGCTCATCGCGCTCGCGGCGCGGGCACCACGGCTGACGTCCGAGCGTCTCGACGAGCTGGCGGCGCTCGCGGCGGTAGTGTCGGGGGACGCAGGGCGCCGCGGACCGGACGTGACGCGGCGCGTGCTCGGCGTCGCGCACTGGTCGCTGGGACGGCGCGCATGACTCCGCTGCAGTTCGAGGCGCTCTACGAAGCCGAGTGGACGGAGCTCGAAGCGCTGCTGGACCGCGTGCTCGGCCGCACCGGCCGGCGATCCGGCGCGCGCGAGGAGGTGCCGGGCGACCGCGTGGCGGCGCTCTATCGGCGGGCGTGCGAGCAGCTCGCGCTGGCGCGGGCCCGATCGTATCCGGCCTACCTGGTCGATCGCCTCGAGCGGCTGACCGCAGACGGCCACCAGGTGATCTACCGTCAGCACGAGTTCGGTGCCGCGCGTGTGAAGGCGATGCTGCTGGCGGACTTCCCGCGCGCCGTCAGAGCGCAGGCCCGCTACGTCGCCGCCGCCGCGGCGCTCTTCCTGCTGCCGACCATCGCCGTCGGTCTGGTGGTGTACCGCCAGCCGGAGCTGATCCTTTCGGTCGTCAGCGCCGACACTGCGTCGTCCTTCGATCGGATGTATTCGCCGTCCGCCGAAGCAATCGGCCGCGTACGCGAGGCGACGACCGACTGGGTGATGTTCGCGTTCTATGTCCGGAACAACATCGGCGTGGCGTTCCAGTGCTTTGCCGGCGGCCTGTTCGCAGGGCTCGGAAGCGTGTTCTTCCTGGTCTACAACGGCGCGTTCGGCGGCGCGATTGCCGGGTATCTCACCGAGCGCGGCATGGCGCCGACGTTCTATTCGTTCGTCGCGACGCATTCGGCGTTCGAGTTGACCGCCATCGTGCTGTCGGGCGCCGCGGGCCTGCGGATCGGCCATGCCCTCCTCGCGCCGGGACGATTGACGCGGGGGCAGGCCCTGGTCGGCGCGACGCGCGATTCCGCCGTCGTGCTCTACGGCGTCGCCATGATGCTGCTGATTGCCGCGGCGATCGAGGCGTTCTGGTCGTCGGCGCAGTGGCTGGCGCCCTCGCTCAAGTACAGCGTCGCGGCGGTGTGCTGGATCGCGGTGTTCACCTATTTCATCCGGCAGGGGCGCCGTGCAGCTTGACACGCTGGCGGTCCGGCTGCGTCCGCGCACCGCGCTCGAAGGGGCGGACCTCGGCGTCCGCCTGTGCCAGAGCGCCGCGCGATCGGTCTATGGCTGCTACGCCATGGTCGCGCTGCCCGTGATCGTCCTCGGGCTGGCGTCGTACGAGATCGCGGCGTGGCTGCCGGGCTTCGTCATCTGGTGGGCGAAGCCCTGGCTCGATCGCACGGTCCTCTTCGTCCTGTCACGGGCGGCGTTCGGCCAGCCGACCAGGCCCGTGGACGTCTGGGGCGCGCAGCGCGCCGTCTGGTGGCGGCAGTGCGCGTTCACGTGGACCGCCCGCCGGCTGTCCCCGTGGCGCACGCTGACCGAGCCAATCTACCAGCTCGAAGGGTTCTCCATCCTCGGCGCGCGGCAGCGCATGCGCGTGATCCGCAACCGCATTGCCGGGCCGGCGTTGATGATCACGTCGGTATTCAGCCTCGCGGAGATCGCGCTGTGGCTGGCCGCCTGCTCGCTCGTGTTCTGGTTCGCGCCGGCAGGGCGCGCGCCGCAGTTCGAGGCGCTGGTGATGGGGGAGGCCCCGGCGTGGCTGATGCTGTCCATCCCGATCGGCTACGCGCTCGCAGTGCTGTTCGTGGAGCCCTTCTACGTCGCCGCCGGCTTCGGGATGTACTTGAACCGGCGCGCCGAGCTCGAGGCCTGGGATATCGAGCAGGAGTTCCGGCGTGCCTTCGCGGCTTGAGCGAGGGGTCCGGCTCGCGGCGCTGGTGGCGACGCTGAGCGCGCCGCCGCTTGCGGCACTCGCCGCGCAGCCGGCGTCCGCGGCATCCGCGCCGGCTCCCGACCCCGCCGAAATCCCGCGCGCGATCGAGGCGGTCAAAACGGATCCCAACCTGGCGACGGAGCGGACGATCAAGGCGCTTCGCTGGAGGGACTCGTCTCCGTCGAAGCCGTGGCGTGCGCCCGGCTGGTTGTCGTGGATCTCGGGACTGCTCGCCTGGGTGGGCGAATCGGCCCGGGTGCTGGTGTGGGTGGGGGCCGCGGGCCTGGCCGGACTGCTGGTCGTCTATCTCACGCGCGTCGCCCGCACGCGGCTCGCCGATCCCGCGGACGGCGCGTTCGTCGTGCCCACGCATGTGCGCGACCTGGACATCCGGCCCGAGACGCTGCCTGACGATGTCGGGGCGGCCGCGCGGCAGCTCTGGGATCGCGGCGAGCAGCGGGCGGCGCTCGCGCTGCTGTATCGCGGCATGCTCTCGCGGCTCGCACACGTTCACGGCGTGCCGATCCGGGAGTCCAGCACCGAAGGAGACTGCCTCGCGCTCGCGGCCGCGCGGCTGCCCGACAGAGCCGAGTACTTGTCCCGTCTGGTGCGCGTCTGGCAGCGCTTCGGCTACGGACGCGAGCCGATCGACACGACGACCGTGCATGCGCTCTGCGACGAGTTCGCGTCCGCGCTGCGTCCGGTTTCCGCCGGTGCGGCGCCGGCGCCGGAGGCGGCATGACGCGCAGGCGCATCGTCACCGCGCTCCTGGCGGCCGTTCCGCTGGCGCTCCTGGCAGGCTGGGTGGCGAATCACACGTACTGGGAAGAAGTGAAGGTCCCGATGCCGCCGAAGGGGGAGGCGCTCGTCAATCCGTTCTATGCGACGCAGCGGTTCGCGGAGCGGCTCGGCGCCAGGACGGCATGGGATCGCATGCTCGTGGTGCCGGACTCGAACGCCGTGCTCGTGATCTCGACGTGGCACTGGAGCCTGACGCGCAACCGCCGCGCCGCCCTCGAGCGGTGGGTGGAATCGGGCGGCCGTCTCGTCGTCGACAACCGTCTGGTCGAAGCCGACGAGGCGTTCGAGAACTGGACCGGGATCGTACGCCGTTATCCCGACTGGAAGAACTGGAAGGGCGAGCCGGATCCCGCGTGCCGCAAGGTCACTGAAGAAGTGAGCGGCCGGCCGGCGGCGAGTCCGAACGTCCTGTGGCTGTGCGATCTCGGCATGACGTGGCTGGAGAGCACGCGGGTCCCCGAGTGGGCGCTCCGCGACAACCGTGGAATCCAGGCGATGCGGATGCGGATCGGCCGCGGACGCGTCACCGTGATCAACGCGGCGCCGTTCGTGGAGCGCACGTTGTTCGAAGGGGAGCACGGCCGCCTGTTCGCCGCCGCGACCGAGCTGCGGCGCGGCGACGAGGTGCGCTTCCTGTCGGAGGAGGAGTTTCCCTCGCTGCCGGCGCTGATCTGGCGCCATGGAGCGCCGGTCGTCGCACTCGGGCTCACGCTGCTCGCGGCGCTGCTGTGGCGAGGCGCGAGCCGCTTCGGGCCGCTCGCCGCGCCGTCCGCCGCCGCGCGGCGGTCGCTGGCCGATCAGATCCGCGGCACCGGGCGGTTCGCGCTGCAGCACGGCGGCGGCGAGTCGCTGCACGCCGCATCGCTGCGCGCTCTCGAGCAGGCCGCCGGCCGCCGCATCAGCGGCTACGCCGTTCTGTCCGGCGACCAGCGGCTCGCCGCCCTCGCGCGTGCGACCGGCTTCGATGCCGGCGCGCTCGCGGCGGCCGTTCACCACTCCGGCCGATCCGCGGCCGGGGACCTGCGGCGCGCCATCGTCCTGCTCGAAGCGGCGCGGCGCGAACTTCTCGCCATTCACACGAAGGGTCAGCATGGAACACGTTGATACGGACGCCCTGGCCAACGCCGCCGACGTCTTCGCCAGGCTGCGCGCGACGATCCAGCGCGCGATGGTGGGACAGTCGGACGTCATCGAGCAGGTCCTCATCGCGCTGGCCGCGTCGGGACACGTGCTGATCGAAGGCGTCCCCGGCCTCGGCAAGACCCTGCTCGTGCGCTCGATGTCGCAGGCGCTGTCGCTCGCGCACGCGCGGGTGCAGTTCACGCCGGACATGATGCCGTCCGACATCACCGGCCACTCGGTGCTGGATCCCTCGACGCGCGAGCTGCGCATCGTGCGCGGTCCGGCGTTCACGCACATCCTGCTCGCCGACGAGATCAACCGCGCGCCGGCCAAGACGCAGAGCGCGCTGCTCGAAGTCATGCAGGAGTACCAGATCACGATCGAGGGGCGGACGATTCCGCTGCCGAAGCCGTTCATGGTGCTGGCGACGCAGAACCCGGTCGAGACCGAAGGCACGTATCCGCTGCCCGAGGCGCAGCTCGATCGGTTCCTGTTCAAGATCGAGATCGGCTATCCGTCGGCGCCGGACGAGGCGGCGGTCGTCGTCCGCGTCACCGCCAACCAGACGGGCGACGAGCTGCCGCTCGGCGGCGTGACGCCGTGTCTCGACGGAAACGGGGTCCTGGCGCTGCAGCAGCTCGCGGCGCGTGTGCGCGTCGACGAGCAGGTCGTCGACTATGCCGTCCGGATCGTCCGCGCCACGCGCGACTATGCCGGCGTCGCGATGGGAAGCGGATCGCGCGGCGCGCTGGCGCTCGTCCGCGGCGGCCGCGCCGTGGCGGTGCTCGACGGCCGCGGCTACGTGACCCCCGACGACGTCAAGCGCATCGCGCTGCCGGCGCTGCGCCACCGCATCGCGCTCTCGCCAGACGCCTCGCTGGAAGGGCGCACCGCGAACGACCTGCTGACCGAGATCATCGGGACGGTCGCTGCGCCGCGCGCGTAGACCGGGCGGAGCATGGCCATGACGCGTGCGCTTCCGGGGCGAACGATGCTGAGCGGCCTGGCCGCGCTTGCCGCGACCGCGCTGCTCGCGCTGGTGGCCGGCGCGACCGCGCCGGCGGTGAGCCGGGTCACGCTCGCCGCGGCCGCCTTGCTCGCGGCGGTCGCCGCCGTGGACCTCGTGCTGACGCTTCGAGGCTGGCGCGCGGCGTCCCCCATGCTGACCCGCGACCTTCCCGCCGCCTTCGCCATCGGCGTCAAGCGCCCGATCCGCGTGGCCATCGAGGCGCAGGGCACGGCGACATGGCGCGGCGACCTCCACGACCACGCCGACGCGACGCTTGCGGTCGAGGGGCTGCCGATCCGGCGGCTGGCCATCCAGGGCGGCAAGCGTGTCGACGTCACCTATACCGTGACGCCGACGATGCGCGGCGACGTGACATTCGCGCCGGCCGACGTGCGGATCCGTTCGCGGTGGGGGTTCTGGGAGGTGCAGCAGCGCCTCGGTCCGGCCGAACGCCGCCGCGTGTTTCCCGACTTCGCGCAGGTGGCGCGCTATGCCTGGCTGGCCGGGGACCGGCGGCTGCAGGAGATCGGCGTCAAGACCTATCAGCTGCGCGGGCAGGGCACCGACTTCAAGCAGCTGTCGGAGTACCGGCTCGGCGACGACGTCCGCCACATCGACTGGCGTGCGACGTTGCGGGCGAACAAGCCGATCGTGCGCGAGTTCCAGGACGAACGCGATCAATGCGTGATGCTGCTCGTCGATTGCGGCCGGCGGATGCGCGCGGACGATCGCACGGCGTCGGCCGGCACCGCGCACTTCGATCAGGTGCTGAACGCCGTCATGCTGCTCTCGTACGTGGCGCTCGGGCAGGGGGATGCGGTCGGCGCGATGACGTTCGGGACGCCGCCGGGCGGCGAGCGCTCGTTTCCTCCGCGGAAGGGAAAGCACGCATTGAACGCGTTGATGGGCCAGATGTACGACGTGCAGCCGACCGCGACGCATTCGGACTACCTGGCCGCGGCGCGCGCGCTGCTGCTGCGGCAGCGCAAGCGTGCCCTGGTGATCGTCATCACCAACTTCCGCGACGAGGACAGCACGGAGCTGGCGGCGGCGCTTCGCCTGCTGCGGCACCGGCACCTCGTGCTGCTCGCCAGCCTCCGCGAGCGCGTCGTCGGCGAGATGATCCGGCAACCGTTCGAGCACGCCGATCCGATCGACATCGCCGCCGCGCATCTGTACGAGCAGGCGCGCCGGAACGCGTTCAACCGGCTGGCCGCCAACGACGCCCTGATGGCAGACGCCGAGCCGGAGTGGCTGGGGGTCGAGCTGGTGAACCGCTACCATGCCGTGAAGCGAGCGGGGCTGATTTGACGGGGCGCTCGATGGCGCGCGACCGGCAGAGCTTTGTGTGACAAAGTCGCCGTGATACGCTGGCGCCGTGCTGAACCATCGTAAGTGGCTCGTCTGGCTCGCCGTCCCGCCGATGCTGATCGCCGCGTTCGTCGTCGGCCTGTTCCTCTACGTCAATGCGACCGCGAGGCCGATCCATCAGGATCCGGGCCACGTGCCGTCGCGGATGCTCTCGTCGCCGCCGGCGAGGTGGTCGGCGGCTGCCGCCCAGGCGCGGCAGATCGCCCGCGCCGGCCTGGTGGCGCAGAATCTCCCCGGGCTGTCCGTCGCCGTCGGCGCCGCCGGCGAGCTGGTCTGGGCAGAGGGGCTCGGCTGGGCGGACGTCGAGAACCAGGTGCCGGTCGGACCGGCCATGCGCTTCAAGATCGGGAGCGCGTCGATCGCGCTGACGTCCGCGGCCGCCGGTCTGCTGCTCGAGAGGGAGCAGCTCCATCTCGAGTCGGAGATCCAGACCTACGTGCCATCGTTCCCGGACAAGCAATGGCCGGTCACGCTGCGGCATCTGATGGCGCACACCGCCGGGATCCGGAACGACGCGGGCGACGAGGAGCCCACCGTGGAGCATTGCGAGCGCACCGCGGACGCGTTCAAGCGGTTCGCCGACCGGCCGCTGCTGTTCGAGCCTGGCGCGCGCTACCAGCACTCGAGCTACGGCTGGGTCCTGGTGAGCGCTGCGATCGAGGCCGCGGCGAAGGAGCCGTTCTTCGCCGTCGTGCAGAAGCAGGTATTCGAGCCGCTCGGCATGCGCGACACGGCGGCCGATTCAACCACCGATGCCGTGCCCGATCTGGCGACCTACTATTTCCCGAGGTTCGGCGCCGACCCGCGGTATGGGCCGCAGGAGCCGGAGCCGCTCGACGTGTCCTGCTCCGCAGGCGCCGGCGCGTTCCTGTCGACCCCGTCGGATCTGGTGCGCTTCGCGCTGGCCGTCAACGGCGGCAAGCTGCTGAAGCCCGCGACGGTACAGATGCTCCAGGCGTCACAGCGGCTGTCTTCCGGAGAAGAGACGGGGTACGGACTTGGCTGGGACCTCGAAACCGCCACGGCCGCGGGCAAGGGAACGCGCACCGTCGGCCACGACGGAGCATTGCGCGGCGGTCGCGTGTCTTCGCTGGTGACGTTCCCGGAATACGGCATTGTCGTCGCCGTCCTGTCGAACACGTCGTTCGCGGACACGCACACGATTGCCCTGAAGATCGCGGACGTATTCGCCCAGCAGGGGAACGGCGCCGGTCCGGATCAGAGGTGACTTCCGGCCTGCGGACCGGCTAGAATACGCGCGCCTGCATCCCAGGCTCGACGGTGGCGGGTTTGCCTTCGACACAGCCGAGGCACAGCATGACGCGTAACACTTCCGCCTGGCGAGGCGCAGTCGTCGGCTTCTGGTTCCTGTCGGCATGCGGCGGATCTCCGTCGAGGCCATCAACGGTCACGACGACCACGCCTCCGCCCGCGCCCGCGTCAGCCAATCCATCGAGTGCCTCGATCCTGATCGAGCAGCCATTCGCCATCGTGCACGCCGGGACGCCCCGATTCGGTTACGAGGTGCGGTTCCTGCTGAGGGAAGCGGGCGGGACGAGCGGCGCGACGATCCAGCGAGTCGTGGTGTACGGTCCAGCGGGGTCGGACGAAACGGCGCCCAGCTGCTGGGGAGACAAGCTGCGGGTTCCGGCCGGCGGCGAACTCGATACGTTCTACACGGATACCGGCGCGGCGTGGCTTGGCTATTGCGCCCCGGGCAGCGGCGGCAGCACGGCATTCCCCGCGCTGCGAGTGGTCATCACGTTCTCGGACGACCAGGGCATCGTCGGCACTGTCGGTGCCGAGGTGCCGGCGCGCCGCTGATCGCGCCGCTTCGGTTGCTCGAATCAGCGAGTGCCGCCCCCGGACGATCGCCCCGGCAGCGCGAGCTGGCCGCGGCGCGTCTCGTCGAGCGACAGCGCCAGGATCCGCATCGCTTCCTGGTCGGCGTGGAATCCCATCGAGTTCTCGGCCTCGATGAAATCGAGCAGGAACTGCGCGCGCCGCTGGTGGCGCCGCGCCTGCTCCAGCGCGCCGTCGGCAGCGCCGCCCGCCCGCGCGCCCTTGATGTCGCCGATCAGCGCGACGAGCGCGTCCATCGCGACGTTGCGCACCTGGAACGTCCGGTCCTGAATCGTTTCGACGCGCGCCTTCAGCTCTTCTTCGGGCCAGCGGTGGCAGGTCTGGCAGGCGCGGTTGATGTTGAGCAGCGGACTGCGCACGTGATGATCGCTGACCTTCATCGCCCCTACGCGTTGATACGGCATGTGACAGTCCGCGCAGGCGACGCCGGATCGCGCGTGCACGCCCTGGTTCCACATCTCGAACTCGGGGTGCTGCGCCTTGAGCGCCGGCGCGCCGCTCTCGGCGTGCGTCCAGTCCTTGAAGCCTGACTCTTCGTAGTAGGCGAGGATCTCGTCGGCCTTGAGCCCCTTGTCCCATGGATAGGTCAAGCGCTTTTCCGGACCCTTGAAGTAGTACTCGACGTGGCACTGGCCGCAGACGTAGGCGCGCATCTCCTGCCGCGTGGCGTCGCGGTTGACGTCGTAGCCGGCGGCCCCCTGCGCCGCCTTCACCTTCGCAATCCCCTCGAGGAACCCGGGCCGGGTCACGCGCAGCTGCATCGTCGATGGATCGTGGCAGTCGATGCACGCGACCGGATGCGTCACCTTCGTCCGCGCCTCCTGATACGTCATCCGGTTCATCGTCTCGAACCCTTTGATCAGGTCGCCGCCGCCGAGCTGCTTGTACGGCACGTAGACCGACGCGTGGCAATGCATGCAGGTGCCGGGCTGCTGCGACGCGATCTGGCGTTCGGTGAAGGTCTGGTCCTCGAGCATGTAGGCGTGCCCGCGTTCCTCGCGGAAGTCGCGCGCGAACGCGTATCCCGCCCACATCGTCTTCAGCCGCGGATCCTCGGCGAGGCGCGACTGCGCGACGACGCTGCGCGGATCGGCCTGCGTCGGCGCCCGCGGCACCGCCTCGCTGCCGCCGTACCGCGTCCGGACCTGATCGACCGTCCGGCGGTAGCTGTCGTACTGCAGCGGAAAGTTCCTGCCCCACACCGCGGGATCAACCGTCTGGTCGTCGAGCTCGACGACGCGGTAGAAAGGGTTCCGCCCTTCCTGCTGCCGGCTGAAGATGTTCACCAGGAGCGCCGTGACCGCAATCGCGGCGATCGCGGCAAACGCGGCAATGAGGACCGGCGCTGGGATCGGGCGCTTCATTCGATGTGTCCTGCGTCGTTGTGGCACCTGGTGCAGGAGAGGCCGCCGCGCCCTGTCTCCATGTGTGCCGGATCAATCGAGGCGGTCAGCTCGCTGTGGCATTTGCGGCAGGCGATCTCGGCCACCTCGTGGTTGCGCGGCGTGATCCGCAGCGGATCGGGATACCGCCCCGTCGTGAAATAGAACGAGTGCCAGAAACCGTTGCGCGCCTTGGTCGTGTACTTCCCGACGACGCCTGGCGGCGTGTGACAGTCGTTGCAGACGGCGACGGCGCGGTGGCTCGAGCGCGTCCAGGCGGCGTAGTGGTCGCGCATGACATGGCAGTTGGCGCACGCCGCGGGATCGTTGGTCAGGTACGAATACCCCTTCGCGTAGGCGAATGTATAGGTGCCGAGCCCGAGGGCGATCCCGGTAAGGACCCACGCGATAACGACGAGCCGGGCCGGACGCGAAGCAGTCATCGACGAGAACGCGATCGGTTCTCGTTTCGTGCAAGATACAGTCCCGACTTGCCCGCGCTGACCACGTCCAGGTCGCCGTCCCCGTCCATGTCGCGCACCGCGATCTGAAGCCCGGCGCCCGCCTTGCCGCCGAAGTCGATGGTATGGCGCGACCAGGCGACCGGCCCGCCCGGCGTGCGCTCGAATCGATACCAATACATTCCCAGCGGCTCGTCGTCGCCCGCCGCCGCCACGTTGCGCGACTGGAAGCGCTTGCCCGTGACCAGATCGAGGCGCCCGTCGCCGTCCATGTCGGCAAGCGCGGACGCGTGCGCGTGCGACCAGCTGTGATCGATCACGTGCTGCTGCCAGGTGCCGTCAGCCCGCTGCTCGAACCAGCAGAGCCCGTAGCTGTGCGCGCTGGTCGTGAGGACGTCGGTACGGCCGTCGGCGTTGACGTCGATCGCATGCAGGAATCCCCACTCGGCCCCGCGCGGCGACGGGGCCGGCTCCGTCGTCGGGGGAACAGCGATGGGCGGCGGGGCGTTCGCGGAGGCGGCGCCGGATTTCACCGGCGGCGGAATCGCGCGCTGCTGCCAGTCGGCGGCGTGAAACGTCCAGTCGCCGGGCGCGCGCGGATCCGCGGGCGCCTCCAGCCAGCCCTGCGGCGTCAGGATGTCGTTGCGCTTGTCGCCGTTCACGTCTCCGGCGCCGATGCCGTGTCCGTAGCTCCGCTGGCTGACGGCGTGTTTGATCCATTTCCCGTCCTGGAGGTCGTACCAGGTCAGCGGCGCCTGCGCCGCGCCGGTGAACTGCGGCAGCAGGTCGTCGGCCTTGCCGTCGTTGTCCAGGTCGACGAGGAAGGCGAACTCCGTGGGCCCGACCGCGTCGATGAGATGCTCCGTCCATGCCTCTCCGCTCCGTCCGGGGTTCCTCATCCAGACGATGCGCCGCGCGAAGTAGCCGATCTGGATCACGTCGGTGAAGGTGTCGCCGTCGACGTCGAGCGGCAGGTCGCTGAACGAATCGACGTAGCCGCTGGCGACGGGAATCGCGCGGATGGCGCGCCTGGTCCATGCCGGGGCTTCGTACCAGCTCTCCGCCGACACGATGTCGAGGCGGCCGTCGTTGTTCACGTCCGCAACCGCAACGGACTCGGCGGCGCCGGGATCGATCGGCACCACGGTGAATCGGATGCCGGTCTGTGCGGAGCTGCGGCACAGCAGCAGCGCCACCAGTCCTGCCGCGATCGCCATCTCCTGACGGCCTCTGGTCATGTGCGGACCTCCGGCGCGATTCTACGTCCGCCTTGCGCTCGCGGCAGGGTTTCGGCGATCATCTGCGGCCAGCGGAAAGGACGTGCATGTCAGAGGGTCACCCCGTCGACTACTACGAGACGCTGCAGATCAGCCCCAACGCCGATCCGGACACCGTTCAGCGGGTGTTCCGGCTGCTCGCGCAGCGCTTCCATCCTGACAACAAGGAGACCGGCGACGCCGATCGCTTCCGCGCGCTGCACGAGGCGTACTCGGTGCTCAGCGTGCCCGAGAAGCGGGCGCAGTACGACGTCCATCACCAGGCGCTGCGGCAGGAGCGGTGGCGCTTCGCGGCGACGGCGAGCGGCGCCAGCGACTTCGAGCTGGAACAGCAGCTCCGGTGCACGATTCTCGAGATCCTCTACGCGCGCCGACGGGCCGAGCCGGGGTCGCCGGCGTTCACCAACTACGAGCTGTCGCAGCTGACAGGCCAGCCTCGCGAGCACCTCGAGTTCACGATCTGGTACCTGACGCAGCGGAAGCTGGTGACCCGCGACGATCAGTCGCGGCTGGCGATCACCGCCGACGGCGTCGACTACATCGAACAGAACCGCGACGTGAACATGCGGCGCCGCCTCACGGCGACGACCGACGCCAATCCCTGACCTTCCTGAAACGCACGCGTTTCCCCGTTGTCACGCCGGCCCGCTATCGTCAGGGGGGAGGCGTTCACATGTCCGAGGGCATCGCTCTGACGCGGAGGCGGGATCGACGGCGGCCGGCGCCCGGTGATCGGCCGGGGAGATCTGGACCCGAGTTGCGGGACATCCGCCCGCGCCACGGACCCACCCCGAAGGACGGAACCGACCACCGGCCGCCGGCCGGCGGCGTCATGACGGCAGACCGGTGTGACGCGGCCGCGGCGACCGATCAGGAGACCAGCAGCAGCGTCAACACGGTCACGTAGCCGGCACTGACATACGCAGCCACCAGCAGCACGCGACCGGATGCCGGCAGACGCCGCCACGAAAGGTAAGGATGAGCGCACCATGCGAGCGCGCGTCCGATGGCGACGTCAAGAGGCACGCCTTCCACCGGAGCAACATCGGTTCCAGCGAAATGCGCCGGAAAACCCGCGATTGCCGGTGAAAAGGTCTGCCCCCGGGGAGAGAAAGGTTCCGTGTCTCGGCAAATTCCTTCCCAGGACGGCGCTGCTGTCTTACTTCCAGCCGCTGGGGGTGCGGGTGAACCGGTCCGGCAGTTTCGGCTTCTTCGGCGGCTCGGGCTCGGATTCGCCGGACGCGGCGGCGATCTCGC
Organism: Vicinamibacterales bacterium; assembly: GCA_035699745.1. Lineage (NCBI taxonomy): Bacteria > Pseudomonadati > Acidobacteriota > Vicinamibacteria > Vicinamibacterales > Vicinamibacterales bacterium. Next base: position 147,219 of record DASSPH010000099.1, on the reverse strand, counting down.
GCTCGAGATCCTCCTCGTTGGGCAGCCCGGCGAGCTGGTCGACGAAGATCATCGACTGCTGCGACGGAATCTCGAACTTCCTGCCGCAGGTCTTGCAGGTGACTTCGTCGTCCAGTCTGAGCAGATAGTTGCGCAGCTTGGCGAACTTGGCGCGATCCACCTCGTCGGCCCCGGGCGGCAGCCGGTCCTTCTTCGTGCGGCGCACCCACCGGATGCTGTATTCGCCGGTGCGGCGGCACTTCGGGCACTGGAAACGTCCCGGCCTGGTCTCGTGCTTGTCGGTGAACAGCGAGCGCTCGTCGAGGGGCATGCCCTCATGGTAACCCGCTAGCGCGCCGCGATGTCGCCGTAGCTGCGGATCCGTCCGGCGGCGTGCTCGCGCAGCAGCTCGACCACGGGCTGCAGGTGCTGGCTGCTGGCGTCGCCGCTGCGCGCCGGCGCGGCGAAGCGTCCGAAGACCGACCGGATCAGCACGCTGTTCGGCGTCCGCGGCAGGCGCTCCAGGTTGGCCGCGAAGCGCCCGAACGTCCCGGCGCCGAACAGGTAGAACTCGACGTTCGAGACGTAGAACGCCGAGAGCCGCTCGCCGCGCGCCGCAATCAGCCGGCCGATGGCGATCAGCGCCGAGGGGCCGCTCAGATCGCCCGTCACCGGAATCACCAGATCGCGCGCCTGCAGATCCTTGACGAACTGGAACCCCTCCTCCGAGGCGAGGTAATTGGCCTGGCGTCCCGCCGAATCGGTCTCACGCAGCAGATCGCGGAGCGTGGGGTTATAGGACTGCGGCGGGCGTCCGGTGCTCTGAAAGCGCAGCGACAGCCCCTCGGCGATGAACCGCCCGTGAAAGCGGCCGATGGTCGCCCGATCGTCCGCCGACAGCGGCACGCCGATGCGGTTGACCGCGTCATCCACTCGCCTCGGGGCGGCCGGAGTGTTGTCGATGTATGCGACGAGCCGCTCGACCGGCGCGGTCCGCCAGCCGTCGAGCGCTGCGGGAACCGGACGCCCCGTCAGCAGCGCCAGGTACTCGACCCGCGTGCGCGACAGCGAGAAGAGCGCCTTGAAGAGCAGGTGGAGGAGCAGATTGTCGCGGCGGATGTCGACGATGATCGCCAGCGCGGGACGCAGGTCGGCGATGTAGGAGAAGTTCTGATCGGGGCCGACGCCGATGTAGGCGCCGCCGCGGATGTTGCGCCGCTGCAGTTCCGGAAGGACCTGCAGGTACGAGCGCTCGTTGGAGATCAGGTTGTCGGTGTCGAAGTAGCCGGGCGCCTCCGACAGGGCGGCGATCTGCGCGGCGAATGGGGACGGCCGCGGCGCCGGCGGCTGCGGCTGCGGCGCCAGCGCCGCGCACGCCGCGATGACGACCGCCGAGCGCACGCTCCAGGTCACGCTAGCGGCCGATCGCGAACACGTGCCGGTCGGTGCGGAGGAAGATCTGACCGCCGGCGATCGCCGGCGACGCAATGGCGCGCTCGCCGAGCGGGTTGCGCGCGGCGATCTGCGGCGTGCGTCCCGCCTTGACGACGACGGTCTCGCCGTTCTCGCTGACGAAATAGACGTGCCCGCCGCCGCCCACCGGGGAGGCCGAAAACACGCCGTCCACCCGCTCCTGCCAGACCCGCTGGCCGCTCGCCGCGTCGACGGCGGTGAGCACGCCCACGTCGTTGGCCATATAGACGAGCCCCTCGTAGAAGAGCAGCGAGGAGACGTACGGCGCGCCGGTGGCGACGCGCCAGAGTGTGTGCGTGCCGTTCACGTCGCCGCGCCCGCCCGGCTTCAGCGCCATGTATGGGCCGCTGCGGTAGCCGCGGCTGGCATAGATCACGCCGCCATGGAACACGGGCGTCGGCACGGCGAACCGGCTCGCTTCGCCGGCGTGCCACAGCAGCGTGCCGCTGGCGGCGTCGTAGGCGTCGATCCGTTCGGTGGAGTTGACGACGATCTCGGTGCCGAACGGCCCCTGCACCACGAGCGGCGTGCTGTACGACGCGCGTCCCGTGCCGCGATCCGCTTTCCACCGATCCTTGCCCGTCGCCTTGTCGATCGCCAGCAGATACGACCGCGAGGGCTGGTCGCAGAGCAGCAGCACCGTGTCCCCGTGCAGCACCGGCGAGCTGCCGTGTCCCCACTGAATGTCGAACGCCCCGTTCTCGCGCGCGAGGTTCCGCTGCCACAGCACGCCGCCCGCGCGATCGAGCGCGACCACCTGCCCGGTGCCGAACCACGCCACGACCATCGAGCCATCGCTGGCCGGGCTCGCCGTCGCCAGGTTGTGCTTGTCGTGAACGGGGGTCAGATCCCCCTCGGCGTCGATGCGGCGCTCCCACACGCGCGTGCCGTCCGCGCGATTGAACGCCTCGACGACGAACGTCGTCCTGCCGGGGTCGGGCGCGCTCGCCGCGCCGAGCGGGCGCTCGCCCTGGGCGGCGGCATCCGCGCCTTGCACGAGGCGCGGGTGGTTGCCTTCGCGGCGGACGCCGGCGCCGATCTGCGAGGTGACGTAGACGCGGTCGCCGCTGACGATCGGCGTCGACACGCCCGCACCGGCGAGTGCCGCCTTCCACGCGACGTTCTCGGTCGCGCTCCAGCGCGTCGGCAGCGACGCGGCCGGAGAGACGCCGCCGTCGGGGCCGCGCCAGCTTGGCCAGTCGCCGGCGCGGGACTGCGCGAGTGCGCCCGCGCCAGTGAGGAACGCAAGGCCGGCCATGGCCGCCGCGAAGCGAAGGTGCGTCGACATGCGCTGGATTCTATGCCGGGCCGGGCTCCGCCGGCTCAGACGCCCAGCAGCAGCTCGACCACGAGCTGGTCGAGGCGCTCGTAGGGCAGCCGGCGCGCCGCCAGCGCCTCACGATCGAATACCCGCACCTTCAAGCCCGCGGCCCGATCCGCCGAGTACGGACCGAGCGGCTCCTGCCCCTGTGGTTCGAGCTCCGCGAGCAGCGCCTGAATCTCCGCGTGCGCGCGGAACTGCTCCGCCTTCTCCTTCAGGATGAGATACGTGCGCATGCAGCCGCGCGCGAAGTCCCACACGCCCTGTTCGTCCTCCGTCCGGTAGGCGTGCGCGTCGAAATGGCGCGGCCCGTCGTAGCCGGATTCTTCCAGGAGCTTCACCAGGAAGAACAGCGGCTTGATCGATTCGGAGGCGAAGCGCAGATCCTGGTCGAACCGGCCGGGCTTCTGATCGTTCAGATCGATGTGAAAGAGCTTGCCGGCCTCGAGCGCCTGGGCGACGGCGTGATAGAAGTTCAGCCCCGCCATGTGCTCGTGCGCGACCTCGGGGTTCACGCCGACCATGTCGGGATGCGCCAGCGTCGGGATGAAGCCGAGATACGCCGCCGTGGTGGGGAAGTAGATGTCGCCGCGCGGCTCGTTCGGCTTCGCTTCGAGAGCGAACCGCAGCGGATACTTCCGATCGATCGCGTACTCGCAGAGGAAGTCGATCGCTTCACGGAAGCGGGCGATGGCCTGGATGGGATCCTTGCCCGCGTCGACCTCCGCCCCCTCGCGTCCGCCCCAGAACACGTACGTCCGCGCCCCGAGCTCCACGCCCAGGTCCATCGCGCTCATCGTCTTCTGAACCGCATAGGCGCGGACCGAAGCATCGTGCGACGTGAACGCGCCGTCCTTGAACACCGGATCGGTGAACAGGTTGGTCGTCGCCATCGGCACCTTCAGTCCTGTCGCCTCGAGCGCCTGGCGGAACCGCCGGACGATGGCGTCCCGCTCCGCGGGTGTCGCGTCGATTGGAACGAGGTCGTTGTCGTGCAGGTTGATCCCGTAGGCGCCGAGTTCCGCCAGCTTGTGCACGGAAGTGACGGGATCGAGCGCGGGACGGACCGCTTCGCCGAACGGGTCGCGTCCGCGGTTGCCGACGGTCCAGAGGCCGAACGTGAACTTGTGAGACGGGTCGGGAGTGTAGCTCATCGACCTGAGGCTATATCACGAAACGCGCCGCAGGCGCCGCCGCACGCCAAACCAGTAGACCAGGTAGTACCCGAGCACGATGGCGCCGGCGGACATCGACGTCGCCACGCCCGAGACCGCCACCCACGTCATGCGATCCAGCGTCGCCTGCCACGCCTCGTAGCTGCGATAGAAGCCGTAGAACAAACGTCCGGTCACCACGAGCGTGATCGCGAGCACCAGCCACCGGTTGGGCGTGTAGTACAGCCGTCCCGCGGCCGCCTCCCAGCGCGTCAGCGCCAGCCCCAGCGCACCCGCGGCCGCGCCGCCGCCGATGCCGGCGGCGGTGTAGGTCAGCGTGCCGGGAACCCAGCGGGTCGCGATCGCTGCGCTGACCAGGAAGAACAGCACCGACAGCAAGGTCCCGAACGCGTTCAGGCCAATCACCCAGCCGAGCGCGCGCCGGCGCATCGTCCCCATCCGGAACCGCTGGATCAGGGAGAACGGAATCAGCGCGATAAAGGCGAGGACGATGAAGACGCCCAGGAGGAGGAGAGGCAGGCCCGCATGATACAACTGGTGCATGCTCATTCGGCGCGCCGCGGCGGACGATGCCGACGCGTTGTCGGACCTGGCGCACCGGGCCAAGGCGCACTGGGGCTATCCGGCACACTGGATGCGCGAATGGGACGCCCAGCTCACCATCATTCCCGGGTATCTCGATCTGCACGACGTATGGGTCGCGGAAGAGGATGGCGCGGTGGTCGGGATGTGCGCGCTCGAGGACCGCGGCGACCGCTGCAACCTGGAGCACGTCTGGGTGGAGCCGGCGAGGCACGGCCGCGGCGTCGGCCGCGCGCTGGTGCTGCACGCGTTGACGGAGGCGAGGCGCCGCAGCGTCAGCGCCGTCGAACTGCTGTCCGACCCGTTCGCCAGCGGCTTCTACGAGCGGCTCGGCGCACGGCGGATTGGCGAAGTGCCGGCGCCGATGCCGGGCGCCAGGGATCGGACGCTGCCGAAGTTCGAGTTCGTGCTCGCGCCGCGGCCTACTTGAGAATGCCCTTGAAGGTCATCCACGGACAAGCTTCCAGCTTCAACCGTCCCGCCTTCACCGACGGATCTTCCGCCGCCAGCGCGGTCGCGGCGGCGACGTCCTTGACACGGTCCGGGACCATCACGCCGGCCTTGACGAACGGATCGTTCGCGAGCAGCGCCTTCGCCGCGTTCGCATCCGGCACCGCGGCTCGAGCTTAGCGCGTTCCTTGTCGGACGTCTAGGGGAGTAGGATGCTGCCGATGATTGCCGCCGTGGTGCTCGCGTTGTTGACGAGTCAGGATCCGGTGCGCGTCACGCCGGGCGCCGAGCCGGAAACGCGTACGATCTATCGTGTGCCGAAGGCGGGGGAGGTGCGCGTCGAAGGGCTGCTGCGGCGCATCGAGTGTCCCCCCGGGCGCCCCGTCACCTTCGTGCTGCAGAAACCGGACAAGACGCCGGTCAAGTTCACCGCTCCCACCCTCGGCTCGGTGGAATACATCGCGCACACCCCGTCGTTTCGCGGCCCTGTCAGCTGCGGCGGCCGCACGCCGCCGGACCGCGTGTATCTGACCTGGACGCCCTCGACCAGGCGCGTCGTCGCGCTCGAGTTCCTGCCGGCCGCGAAGTAGCGGCGTGCGTCAATCGTGCGCTCTCTCGGGGGCCGGCGCGGAGGTGTGGAAATCCCGATAGAACCGCGACGCGTAGGCGTCGAGCAGCGCGCGCACCCGCGCCTCGTCGGGAGACGCGACGATGAGGCCGGCGTGATGGCGTTTGTCGACCCGCATCACGATCTCCGGATCGTCGTACGCGCGCATGTCGGGATGCTCCTGCCGCGCGAGCGACAGCACGATGCCCGCGTATCGATCCGCCGCCGGCGGCACCGTGTAGCGGCCGTGCTCGCCGGCGATCTCGATCTTCGCCCACTCGCGCCACAGGTTGATCCCCGTCGCCGCATGGACGACGTCCGCGATGTAGGCTCCCCCGACGCGCGCGGACGTCTCGAGGAAGTGGATCGTGCCGTCGGCGGCGCGGATGAACTCGGTGTGCGACACGCCGCGCTGCAGCCCGAACGAGACGAGGACCCGCGCGTTGATGTCCTCGAGCGCGATCGCCACCGGATCGTCCGCGCCCAGCGTGCGGGTCACGAAAATGCCTCCCTGATGGGCCACCGCGAACGGCGGCGTTCCGTAGCGGCTCGCCTGCGCGAACACGACCGTCCGATCGAGCACGAGGGAGTCGACGTGATACACGTCGCCGGGCACGAACTGCTCGAGCACGAACTCGGGGCGCGCGTCGCCGAGAGTGTCGAGGATGCTCCACAGTTCGTCCGCCGATTCGATCTTCTTGATCCCGATCGCCGCGGCCTGGGCGCGCGGTTTCAGCACCCACGGCGGGGAGACGCGCGCCGTCCACTCGTGGATCGCATCCTGATTCACCGCGTGGACGAAATCCGGACAGGCAATCCCCGCCGCCCGCGCCCGCGACCGCATCGCCAGCTTGTCGCGGAACGCACGGCCCGTCGTCTCTCCCATGCCCGGCACGTGGAGGTACTCGCGCAGCATGGCGGCGGTCTCGACGTCGAAGTCGTCCAGCGCCACGATGCGATCCAGCCGTTCGGTGCGCGCCAGATATGCCGCCCCCTTGCGAATGTCGCCGGCCGGCATGTCGCGCCGCACGTAGTAGAAGGCGTCGATCGCCTCGCGCGGCCAGTCCGCGTCGCGCAGCGTCTCGTCGGTCACCAGGAGCACGCGGCAGCCCTGGCGCCGGCATTCTTTCAGGAACTCGTCTCCTTTTCGGTACGTCGCAATGCACAACATCGTCGTCATCGCGTCACCATCGCGGCACGGTCGTAGAGGACGCGGCTCCAGATTGCGCGACGAGGACGACGGCTGCCGCGATGCCGACCATTCGTACCATCGGCGAACCTTATCAGAACGCGCGGTCCCGGCTCAGCATCTCCGGCGCCCAGCAGACCATGTCCTGGCGCTTCGCAAAGTGGAGGAGCGGCGCCATCGACGGCAGCCGGATCCCTGCGGCGCCGGCCATCGTGTTCAGCGGAATCTCCGCTTCCGCTGCTTCGAGCGGCCACGGCGGATGGTGAATGTCGAGACGGTAGGCGACGTGCCGGTGATTGACCGCGTAGAGGCAATAGCGTTCGGTCAGGAAGTATTCGAGCGTGCCCGGCTGCGGCGGCCGGGGACCTCCGAGCCCGCGATACGTCGCCCGGAACTCGGCCGGCGGGTCGGGGCGGCGGCTTTCGTACCGGATCCGGCCCGAGTCGGCCGTGACCGCCATCTCGGCCGTGTAGTAAGGCAGGTTCAGGAGCGTACGGGCCGCCCCCACGGCGACCCGGTTGCCGGCGTCGAGGCTGAAGAAGTACACACCGGGCTTATCGCCGATCCGAACGTAGGTTCGGACATTCAGCTCAGGAAACGCGGAGACCCACGGCAGGGGGGGCACCAGGCGCGGGGCGACGTTGGTCATGTGGAAGGGCACGATCCCCAGCCAGGCCTGCCCGTCGAACAGATCCAGCTCGAACGACGGCGGGACCCGGTCGCGCAGCGCCCGGACGTCGACCGGCCAGTGCGCGAAGAGCAGGTCGTTCCAGGTCTGCGTCATCAGCCACGGTCCCGCCGGCATCGGCCACGGCCGGTGCGAGGTGTCGTCGAGGATGCGATGGTTGAAGTCGCTCATCGGTGTGTCCGGACGCAAACGGCGCGCCCGCCACGGCACGAGTCGTGAAAGAACCGGAGCGGGGATGGTGCTGCAATGTTGAGTTATAGCGCTCGTTTGCTGCTCGTCGTGCTGCTGGCCGTTTCGCTGGCCGGCTGCGAGGTGGTCGGCGGGATCTTCAAGGCCGGCTTCTGGGTCGGCATCGTCATCGCGGCGGTCGTCGTCGTCGGCATCGTCGCGCTGCTGCGCCGCTGACGCGGTCCGCGGGATCACCCGCCGCATCGTCGACTCCGGGCGACGCGCAATGCGTGCGTCGCCGCCTTCCTTCTGGTTCCTGCCCCGCGATTGCGCCCCGTGCGCGCCGCGCATCGACTACACTCTCGAATTCGGACCGTTCGTCCACCGCGCGCGTGCACCGCGGCGCGCCGGGGCTCGCGAAAAAGGGTAAACAATTCGCCGCGAGTGGTCGTAACGGGCGGCACACCCATTCCGGATATCGGGAGGACGAATGAACGTCGCAGGCGGAACACGTCGAGTGGCCGTGCTGGTCCTGTCGCTGCTCATGCTGGCGGGCACCGCCGGCGCGCAGTCGCAGGCCGTGAACGGCACCATCGAGGGGACCATTACCGATGCATCCGGCGGACTGCTTCCCGGCGTCACCGTCACGATCCGCAACACCGACACCGGCGCCGAGCGCGTCGTCGTCACGGACGCGAACGGGCTCTATCGCGCGCCGCTCCTGCCGCTCGGCGCGTATACGGTGGCGGCCGAACTCGCCGGCTTCAAGAAGCACGAGCAGACCGGCATCCCGATCACCGCGGGCGCGGCGGCGGTCGTCAACATCAAGATGGAGATCGGCGGGATCACCGAGGTCGTCTCGGTGCAGTCGGAGGCCGCGGTCGTCGATCTCGGCAAGATCGACGTGGGGCGCAATCTGAACGAGCGCGAGATCCACAATCTGCCGCTGGTGTCGCGCAACCCGTACAACTTCGCGCTGCTGCAGCCCGGCGTCAGCGGCCTCGAGAACTCCGAGTTCGGCGTGCCGCGCTTCAGCGCCAACGGCTCGCTGCTGCGCATCAATTATCAGATGGACGGCAACACCAACACGCAGAAGGACCGCGCCGGGCTGCGCCTGATGCCGATGTCGGAGGTCGCCATCGGCGAAGTCAAGGTCACGACCAGCGGCTACGCGCCGGAATTCGGCCAGACGATGGGGCTGGTCTACAACGCGATCACGCCGTCGGGCACGAACAGGCTGCGCGGCGACGTGAGCTACCGCTTCCGCCGCACGCCGTTCAGCGCCTATCCCTTCTACACCACGATCACCCCGCGGACCGCCGAGAACAAGCCGAAAGACGTCGTCAATACGGTCACCGCGTCGTCGGGCGGGCCGGTCGTCCGGGATCGCGTGCATTACTACGCCGGGTTCGAGCGGACGTACCGCGACATGACCAATACCTTCACCTTCACGCCGGCGCTGGTGGCGCAGGTGGGGCTGCCGGCGCAGCCGAACTCGGTGCCGGCGTATCAGAACGTGCGGTTCTTCCTGGGCAAGATCGACGCGCAGCTCGCCGCGGGACACCGGCTGACCCTCCGCACCAATCTGTTCTCCAACAACAATCCGTACAACGGCGGCGCCGGCGGCATCACGGCGATCGAGCGCGGCTTCGACTTCGCCGATCGCATGAGCTCGACGGCGGCGCAGTTCGTGTCGAACTGGGGCGCCAACCGGCTGAACGAGCTCCGGGTGCAGTACGCGCGGCGGCATCAGTCGCGCACCGCGCACGAAGGGGCGCCAACCGGCATCTCGGTGAACATCAGCAACGCGATCAACTTCGGGCGCCCGACGTCGGACGGCGAAGACTTCGTCCAGGGGATCACGCAGGTGCTCGACAACTTCACGCTGATCCGCGGGCGCCACAGCTTCAAGGCGGGGATCGACTACCAGTTCGTCGCCGATACGCGCGCGGTGGCGCTGACGACGACCTACACGTTCCCGACGGTGGCGGCCTATCTGGCGGCCGTGAACGGCACCAATCCGCGCGGCTACACCACGTTCGCGCAGGTGATCGGCGATCCGAACTTCAAGATGAACAGTCAGCTGTTCAGCGCGTTCTGGCAGGACGACTGGCGGCTCACGTCGGATCTGAAGGTCCTCTACGGCGTCCGCTACGACTCCTACTTCTACCCGGAGGCGAACGGCAGCGCGCCGTTTGCGTACTCGCGAAGCTTCAAGGATCACACCCACCAGTGGGGGCCGCGCCTCGGCGTCGCGTGGACGCTCGGCGAGAAGAAGGACCAGGTCGTGCGCGCCAGCACCGGCATCATGTACGACCAGCCGCTGCTCGCCGTCTACGAGAACGCGATCCAGCAGAACGGCCTGCCGGCCCGGACGACGTATTCGGTGGCGGCGACGGGCATCGGCGCGCCGGCGTTCCCGGGCACGCTGTCGAACCTGCCGGCCGGCGCGGTGCTCCCGGCGCAGTCGATCTTCGCGCCCGATCCGGATCTCGAGCTGGCCTACAACATCCAGAACAGCGCGCAGTACGCGCGCGGGTTTGGCAAGGCGTACAACGGCTCGATCGGCGTGGTCTACAACCGCGGCTACAACCTGCCGGTCATCACCAATATCAATCCGATCAACCCGATCGGCACGCTGGCGGACGGCCGCGGCATCTACAGCACGACGGTCAACGCCGGCACGCGCCTCGATCCGCGGTTCAACAACATCAACGTCGTCCAGTCGCCGGGCGAGTCGACCTACAAGGCGCTGCTGCTCACCTTCGGCAAGCGCTCGGCCAGCGGCGTGCAGTGGGACTTGAACTACACGCTCGGCAAGGGCATCGACACGGCGCCGCTCGCGGGCGCCACGCTGTCGGTCCAGGGCGATCAGCCGCGCTCCGATCCGCAGAACCTCGAGCGGGACAAGGGTCCGAACGCCCTCGACACGCGCCACTCGTTCAACGGCAGCATCGTCGCGATGTCGCGCGTCACCCGCGGCCCGGGCGCGCTGCGCCGGCTGCTCAGCGACAACCAGGTCGGCGTCATCCTGCAGTTCAACAGCGGGCTGCCGTTCACGCTGACCGGCAACCGCGACCTCAACGGCGATGGCAACAACAACGATCGACCGCTGAACGTCGGACGCAATTCGTACTATCTGCCGGCGCGGTGGAACGTCGACGCGAGGCTGTCGCGGTTCATTCCGCTGGGCGGCACCCGCCGCGTCGAGATCCTCGGCGAGTTCAAGAACATCTTCAACATCGTGCAGACCTCGGGCGTCCGCAACGGCGTCAACGTCGACACCGCCGGCAACGTGCTCTCGCCGCTGGTGTTCGGCACCGTCGTCTCGTCCCTGACCAGCCTGCCGGCCGAAGGCAAGGACTTCCTGCCGCTGAACGGCTACGAGCAGCGGAAGTTCCAGCTCGGGTTCAAGTTCGCGTTCTAGGCATGCTCATGAAAGCTCCCCGGTCCGTTCTGGCGTCGGGCGTCCTGGCCCTTTCCGTCTCGGCACTGGCTTTCGGTGCGAGAGCGCAGCAGCGCTCGCCGCAGTTCTTCGTCGAGCCGCTGACGGACGCACGAGGGCAGGTGGGGCTCGGCCTGGCGCTGCGGCGGCTCACCACCGTCGGCACCTTCATGCACACCACGGCGCATCCCGACGACGAGAACACCGGGATCCTCGCCCTCCACGCACGCGGCCAGGGCATGCGCGTCGCGCTGCTGACCGCGACGCGCGGCGACGGCGGCCAGAACGAGATCGGCCCGGAGCTGTTCGACGCCATCGGCGTGCTGCGCACCGAGGAACTGCTGCAGGCGCACCGCTGGGACGGGGCGGAGCAGTACTTCACGCGCGCCGTCGACTTCGGCTTCTCGTTCAGCCCGCAGGAGACGCTCCAGAAGTGGGGGCACGACGAGATCCTCGGCGACTTCGTGCGCATGATCCGCACGATCCGCCCCGACGTGGTCGTCACCTTGAACCCGACGGGGACCGGCGGCGGGCAGCACCACATGGTGTCGGCGACGCTCACCGCGGAAGCGTTCGCCGCGGCGGCCGATCCCACGAAGTATCCGGAGCAGCTGAAAGAAGGACTGCGCCCCTGGCAGATCAAGAAGCTGTATCAGCCGGGCGGCGGTGGATTCGGCGGCCGGCTGGGCGGGCCCGGCGGGCCTGGGGGACGCGGACGAGGACGGGGCGGTCCGCCTCCGCCCGCCGGCCAGGGTCGGGCTGCGGCGGGACAGCCGCCGGCTGGCGGTGATCTCCCGGCTCCACCTCCACCGGATCCCAACGCGAAGTACGCGACCATCGACACGTCGATGTACGACCCGCTGATCGGCTGCACGATCGGCGAGGTCGGCAGCGTGGCCGCGAGCATGCACAAGTGCCAGGGGCGGTCGCCGATTCAGAACTTCGGCGGCGCCAGCGGCGCGCGCTACCGCCTGGCGCTGACGACGATCGAGTCGCAGAGGAACAAGGACGAGACGTCGCTGTTCGAGGGGATCGACACCACGCTTGCCAGCCTCTCCCAGTACGCCGGCGCGAACGCCCCGGCGGGTCTGCGCGAGGGACTGGCGCAGATCACCAATCACGGCCTCGACGCGCAGAAGGCGTTCATGGGCTCGCAGGATCCGTCGGTGACGCTGCCTTCGCTGCTGCAGGGGTTGACCGCGGTGCGGGCGCTGCGGTCGGGGCTCGGCGGGATGGGCCTGGGCGACCTCGCGAGGTACGAGATCGACTTCCGCCTGGCGCAGAAGGAGCAGCAGTACCAGCAGGCGATCGTCCTGGCGCAGGGACTTCGCATCGACGCGATTGCGGACGACGGGATCGTGATGGGGAATCAGCCGGTTCGCGTCACCACCAGCGTCGCGAATCGCGGACCGGAAGGCGCCTCGATCAAGAGCGTCACGCTCACCGGCTTCGACGGCGGCGCGGCGTGCCAGAACCTCGGTCCGCTGCGCAGCGCGCCGGCGTTCTCCTGCGCGTCCGACGTCAGGATCCCGGCGAACGCGAAGCTGACCAACCCGTACTGGGTCCGGCTGCCCGAGTCCGGGCGCGCCGAGCTGGAGCCGGATTCGCCGTACGGACTGCCGTTCCGGCCGACGCCGTTCCGCGCGCAGTTCGAGTTCGACGTCAAGGGGGTCGGCGTGACGCACGAGATGCCGGTGCAGTATCGCTACGCCGGCGATCTCGCGACGGGCGAGAAGCGCATGGAGCTGAAGGTCGTGCCCGGCCTGTCGCTGACCGTCTCCCCGAACGTGATGATCGTCCCGGTGAAGGTCGCGGCGGGCGTCGATCGGCGCAAGGACGTGCGTGTCACGGTCGAGAACAACACCAAGGGGGCGGCGACCGCCAGCATCGCGCTCGAGGTTCCGGCCGGCTGGCGGGTCGCGCCGGCCTCCGCGCCGATCTCGCTCTCGGCGGAAGGGGAGACCAGCACGGTGCGCTTCACGGTGACGCCGCCCGCCGGGCCCGCGCCGGGGCAGTTCGCGCTGAAGGCGCGCGCCACCGGGGCGAAGGCGCCCGACCTCACCGGCGCCGAGCAGTTCACCGAGGGGTACCAGGTGATCGAGTACCCGCACATCCAGCGGCGGCACAAGGTGATCCCGGCGGCGACGACGGTGAAGGTCGTGGACGTCGGCGTCGCGCCGAACATCCGCATGGGATATGTGATGGGCGTCGGCGATCTCGTGCCGCAGGCGCTCGATCAGCTCGGCGTGCGGGTGACGATGATCGACAGCGACGAGCTCGCCTACGGCAACCTGTCGCGGTTCGACACGATCATGCTGGGCATTCGCGCCTACGAGCGCCGCGAGGATCTCAAGGCCTACAACCACCGCCTGATCAAGTACGTGCAGGACGGCGGCACGCTGATCGTCCAGTACAACAAGACGGCGGAGTTCAACCAGGCGCAGTACGGTCCCTATCCGGCGCTGGTCAGCAGCAACCGCGTCACCGACGAGACCGCGCCGGTGCAGATCCTCGAGAAGGAGCACCACGCGTTCACCTACCCGAACCGCATCCGGCAGGATGCCTGGGACGGCTGGGTGCAGGAGCGCGGCCTCTACTTCCTCGGCGAGAAGGACGCGCAATACAAGGACCTCGTCCAGCTCCAGGATCCGTTCGAGTACAACCCTGGGACGAAAGGCGGGGCGCTTGTCGAAGCGCGGTTTGGCAAGGGCCGGTGGCTGTATGTCGGGCTGGGTCTCTGGCGCCAGCTCCCGTACGGCACCGTCGGCGCCTACCAGCTGATGGCGAATCTGATCAGCCTCGGCAAAGTTCCGAAGGCGGCGGCGCCCGCGTCACGGTAGAATCGTCGTTCCTCCCATGAAGGTCCTCGGGTCCACGGTCGTCGTGATTCTGCTCGCCACGGGACTGGCGCTGCTCGGCTACGCACGCTGGTCGGGCGCGATCGGCGCCGCGGATCGCGATCTGGCGAACGGCGAGCTGCAGTCGGCGGTGGCGAACTATCAGATCGCGGAAGCGCGGTTCGAGGCGCTGCCCGCGGTCAAGCAGATGGTGCCGCGCGAGCACGCGCGCGTCGTCTCGAACCACCTCTGGGCGCTCTATCGGCTGCAGCGCTTCGACGAGGTGATCGACCTGGCGCAGAAGGCGCCGGCCGACGCGGCGCCCCACTTCTGGTCGGCCTGCGCATTCTTCCAGAAGGCGAGCGTCGAAGAGAAGCCCGAGGCGCGGCTCGGCTGGCTGAGCCGCGCCGAAGAGGAGTTTCGCCAGGCGGTCGAAGCCGCGCCCGGCGACTGGGACACCAAGTACAACTTCGAGCTGACGTCGCGGCTGTCCGCCGAGCTGCGCAAGCAGCCGAACACTCCGCCCAGGCAGTTGATGCAGCTGCTGCGGCCGCCCACGCCCGGCAGCAAGACTCCGCGGCGCACCGGCTAGCGTGCGCGTCCTCCGGCCGGAGCTCGCGACGTGGTGGCAGATCCTCCCGGTGCTGCTCGCGGCACTGACCGTCCGGTTTCTCTACCTGCAGCGGCAGCGTCGGCTGTCGCCGATCGCGGCGCGCTTCAGGCCGCTGTCGCGGCGATCCACCTGGAAGAGAGAAGCGGGCGCGCTGCTGCTGGCGGCGATCGCCGGCGGCGCGCTGGTGTTCGCGCTGGTCCGGCCGCAGGCGCCGCTCAGCATCCGCACGCCGCAGTACGAGCGTGAAGATCTCATCATCATGCTCGACCGCTCGGCCTCGATGCGGGCGCGTGACGTCGCGCCGTCGCGGTTCTCGCGCGCCACCCAGGAGATCCGCACGTTCCTCAAGGACAAGCCCGAGAACATCGATCGCGTGGGGCTGGTCGGCTTCGCCGGGAGCTCGCTGATCCTGTCGTACCTGACGCGCGACCTCGACACCGTGGCGTTCTATCTGGACTGGATCGAGAACGATCCGCAGAACCTGATGGGCACCAACATCGGCGCGGCGCTGCGCAACGCGCTGGAGGTCGCCCGCAAGGACGATCGGCGGACCCGCAAGATCTTCGTGCTGCTCTCCGACGGCGAGGACTACGGCGGCGAAGTCAACCGCCAGCTCGGCGTCTACCGCCAGGAGGGGCACCACGTGAACACCATCGGCATCGGGTCGGACAACGAGGTGCCGGTCCCCGAACTGCTGCCGGACGGCCGCGAGATTCCGCTCCGCGACGAGGGGGGCCGCATCGTCCGCACCCGCTTCGAAGAGTCGATGCTGCGCGATCTCGCGGCCGCGACCGGCGGGCGCTACCTGCGATCGCGCAGCGGCGGCGATCTCGCCAGGGCGCTCCACGAGATCGAGGCCGGAGAGCGCACGCTGGTCGGCTACCGCACCACCACCGAGTATCGCGACCTGTTTCCCGCTGCGCTGGCGCTCGCGGCGTTCGGCATCGCCGGCCTCTGGCTGCTCTTATGACCCCCGATGGCGATCAGATGACGGAACAGACCTTGTTGAACGCACAGACGGCGGCGGAGATCGTCACCGGTCTCGAGCAGGAGATCGGCAAGGTGATCGTCGGACAGCACGTGCTGATCCGGCGGATGCTGACGGCGCTGTTCGCGGCGATTCCCTTCGCGGTCTCGGAGGGGCGCGCCCGCACCGGCTGCGGGCACCTGCTGCTGGAAGGCGTGCCCGGCGTCGCCAAGACGCTGACGGCGACGACGATCGCCAAGGCGATCTCGGCGCGGTTCCAGCGCGTCCAGCTGACCCCGGACCTGCTGCCGGCGGACATCATCGGCACGCGCATCTACGACGCGAAATCGGCGACCTTCCGCATCGAGCAGGGGCCGGTCTTCACCAACATCCTGCTCGCGGACGAGATCAACCGGGCCACGCCGAAGACCCAGAGCGCGCTGCTCGAGGCGATGCAGGAGCGCCAGGTCACGCTCGCCGACACCACGTTCCCGCTCGACGACCCGTTCTGGGTGCTCGCGACGCAGAACCCGGTCGAGCAGGAGGGGGTGTACACGCTGCCGGAAGCGCAGCTCGATCGCTTCTCGATGATGCTGCGCGTCGGCTACCCGAGCGAAGGGGAGGAGGTCGAGATGCTGCAGAAGCGCATGAGCCAGAGCATCGCGCACCGCGTCTCGCCGTCCGACGTCACCGTGCTGCGCGACTTCATCGGGCAGGCGGTGTACATCGATCCGAAGATCCTCGAGTACATCGTCCGTCTCGGCCGCGCCACGCGCGATCCGGGCAGCGTCGGCCGGGGGGATCTGCGCGAGCTGCTCGCGCTCGGCATCTCGCCGCGCTCGTACCAGCACCTGCTCGCGCTGGCCCGGGTGACCGCGTTCCTGCACGGCCGCACCTGGGCGCTGCCGGAGGACGTCAAGGAAGTCTTCACCGACGCCACGCGCCACCGCCTGGCGCGCACGGTGCGGGCGCAGGCGGAGAACGTCCACGCCGACGAGATCGTCCACGAGCTGCTGCGATCGGTGCCGATCCCATGACGAACATCGGAAGAAGATGATTCCCGAGCACGTCATGCGCGAGCTGCGCTACATCGAGGTGGCGACCGCCCGCAAGATCCGCAACCAGCGCGTCGGGACCTACCAGAGTCCGATGCGCGGCCCCGGGTTCGACTTCGACGAGCACCAGCCGTACCGCCCTGGCGACGACGTGCGGCGGATCGACTGGAACGTGACCGCGCGCATGGGGGCGCCGTTCGTGCGGCACACCCACGCCGAGCGCGAGATGAACGTGATGGTGGTGATGGACGTGTCGCGATCGATGACGCTGGGATCGGCGGCGCACGCCAAGCGGGAGGCGCTGACCTACATCTCGGGCTCGATTCTGTTCTCGGCGATCGCGGACCAGATCAACGCCGGGTTCCTGGCTTTCGCGGATCGGGTGCTGCTGTCGACGCCGCCGAAACGCACCCGCGAATCGGCGTGGACGGCGCTCGAGCAGGCCTGGGCGCTGAAATCGCCCGCGCGGCAGACGCTGATGCTGCCCGCGATCCGCCATCTGATCACCGCGCTGAAGCGGATGAGCGTCATCTTCATCGTCTCGGATTTCGTCACCGGCGACGAGCCGCTGACCAGTCCGGAGCTGTCGCTGCTCGCCGCCAGGCACGACGTCATCGCCGTGGTGCCCGAGGACCGGTCCGAGACCGAGCTGCCTGCGGGGGCGGGCTACGTGCAGATGCGCGACGTCGAGTCCGGGCGCCGCGTCGCGGTCGGCCTCGGCCGGCAGGCGCGCGCCGGCTATACGGCGGCGATCGAGCAGCGCCGGCAGGAGCTGGCGCGCGCGTTCTATCGCGTGCCCATGGATCACGTGTTCGTGCCGACGGCCGGCAGCCCGGTGCTGCCGGTGCTGTCGCTGTTTGCCAGGAGGAAAGCGTGACGCCCCGTCTATTCGTGCTGGCCGTGGTGCTGCTGGCCGCCCGTCCTGTCTTCGCCGCCGACCCGCCGGTGCGCGTCTCGTCCGCCGTCGACCGCACCGCGATGTGGGTCGCCGACCGGCTGACGTATACGGTCGACATCGTCTGCGATCGCGGCGTCGACATCCTGCTCGACGATCTCGCGAAGGAGAAGCTGCGCGTCAACGGGCTCGAGGTCGTCGGCACCGACTCGGCGCAGACGACCGATGCGAACGAGAAGACGTCGCACCGGCTGCGCTACGTGCTGACGACCTATCGCGTCGATACGCCGTCGTTGTCGATCGAGCCCATCCCGGTCCGCTACTATCAGCGGCGGCCGGGGCAGCGGCTGCAGGACATGGCGCCGGCCGGCGAAGTCGTGGTGCCCGGCGCCGCCGTGGCGTACCGCAGCACGCTGCCGGACGCGCCGCCGGCGCCCGGCCTCCGGGATCGGCGGGCGGCGTCCGAGCGCAGTCCCTGGTTCGTCCGCATGCGGTCGTTCGGCCTGGCGCTGATCGTCGTCTCGCTGGCGCCCGCCGTCGTGATCGCCGCGGCCGCGGTGCGCCGCCGCACCGCCCGGACGGCCGGCCGGCGCTCGGCGCGAGAGGTCCGGAAGGAGAAGCGCGACACGCTCGAGCGCCTGCGCCGGCTGGATATCGGCACCGAAGAGGAGCGCCGCCGCGCCTACGACGAAATCAGCGCCGCCGTGCGCCACCACGTCGAGGCCGCCGCCCATGTGCCCGCGTCGAGCCTCACCGCCCCGGAGCTCGACGCGGTGCTGGAGGCGGCCGGGCCGCACCGCTCGCGCAGGCCGGGGGCGCGCGGACGGCTGCCGCGCGAAGCGGTGCTGTCGCTGCTCACCGCCTCCGATCGCGCGCGGTACGGTCCGCCCGCCGCAGTGCCTTCGGCGCAGGACTGCCGCGAGGCGCTCGACACCGCCGAGGCGATCCTCGAGGGGCGGTGACGTGCGCTTTCTCTACCCCGAGCTGGGCTGGTGGCTGCTCGCGGCGTTCCTCGTCATCGCGCTGCTGAAATCGGGCGTCCGCTGGCGGTTCGCCGCGTTCACCGCGGTGCTGCCGTCGCGGCGCTTCCCGTTCCGCGCCTCGATGGCGCGCCGGCTGCCGTTCCTCGTGCTCGCGTGTGCCGCCGCGTTCACCGCCCTCGCCATCATGCAGCCGGTGATCCCGTACTCCCAGGCCACGCTCCAGTCGAAAGGGCTCGACATCGTCCTGCTGATGGACCTGTCGTCGAGCATGCAGGAGGAGATGGGATCGGGCCAGCGGACGACGAGCACGACGGTCGTGCCGGGCGCGCGCACGCGGCTGGACGCGGTCAAGGACGCGGTGAAGACGTTCATCCGCATGCGCCGCGACGATCGCATCGGGCTGGTCGTGTTCTCCGACAACCCTTACGTGATCAGTCCGCTGACCTTCGATCACGAATACCTGCTGCACTACATCGATTTCGTCGACGACAAGATCCTGCAGGGGGAAGGGCAGACGGCGATCGGCGACGGGCTGGCGCTGTCGAACTACGTGCTGTCGCGCCAGGCGACGGCGAACTCCCGCGGGCACCAGGTGATCGTGCTGTTCACGGACGGCGAGAGCAACCGCGGGCGGGAGCCGGTGGAGGTGCTGGCCGAGTCCGACGAGGCCGAGATCCGCGTCCACGTGATCGGCGTCGATCTGGAGTCGGACGTCAAGGAGCGGCCGGGCGTTCAGATGCTGATGAAGGCGGTCGAGGACAACGGCGGCCGGTACTTCGACGCGGACTCCGAGCGCGAGCTGACCGCCGCGTCCCGCGCGATCGACGGAATCGAGAAGGGGCTGCTGGTCAGCCGCGTCTACGTCCGCGACGTCCCGGTTTACCAGTGGTTCGCGATTCCCGCGCTGGTCGCGCTGGTCGCCGCAGTGTCGCTGCGATCGGTGCCGTATTTCATCGATCAGACCTGATCGGCGGCCGGCTCTGCTGCCTATTCCGTCCGGATCGCCGCCCCGGCCTTCATCACGAACTTCACCTTCCTGAGCGCGGTGATGTCGCGGAGCGGGTTGCCTTCGACGGCCACCAGATCCGCTTCGAGCCCCGGCGCAATCGCGCCGATCTGATCCTTCAAGCCGAGCGACTCGGCGGCGAGCGAGGTCATCGAGACGATCGCGTCCATCGGCGCCTGCCCGCCCTGCCTCACGCGGACGACCGCTTCCTCGATGTTGCGCCCGTGAGCCCCGGCCACGGCGTCGGTGCCGTAGACGATCTTCAGGTTCGGCGTCTTCACCGCGCGCCTGAACATCTCGATGACGACGGGAATCGACTTTTCCATCGAGGCGAAGCCTTCCTCGGTGTAGTTGCCGATGCCGAGGAACTTCGGCTTGTTCTCCAGGTAGTTCTGCAGGACGACCCCCACGTTCGGATCGAAGTAGGTGCCGCGCTCCGCCATCAGCCGCAGCACGGCGTCGGTGGCAAACGTCCCGTGTTCGATCTGGGTGCAGCCGGCGAGAACTGCGGCGCGGATCGATGCCGCGTCGTGCGCGTGGACGGCGGTGCGCACGCCGAGCGCCGTCGCTTCGCCGCACGCCGCCTGCAGCTGTTCGTCCGTCATCGTCTGCTTTCCGCCGTCGCGGATGCTGCCCGACGCGAACAGCTTGATGACGTCAGCGCCGCCGGCCCTTGCCTCGCGTACGGCCTGGCGCAGTTGATCGGGCGTCGCCACCCCGCCCGGATTGCCGCGGCCGCCGGTGCGCTCGTTGATCTGGCGGACGGAGGTCAGAAGGCGCGGGCCACGATCGAGTGCCGTGCGCAGGGCGAGGTCTCCGGCTTCGCCAAGGCTCTGCACCGTGGTGAACCCGTGCATCAGGGTCTCGCGGGCGTTGACCAGTCCGGCGCTGATCCGGTCCTCGGGCGTCTCGCCGCGCGTGTCGAACCGCCCGTCCTTGTTGAAGTGCCACAGGATGTGCACGTGCGTGTCGATGAACCCGGGGGCCAGCGTGTAGCCGGACAGGTCGTGGGTCACGGGACCGGCCGCCTGGCCCACGCCGACAATCTTCGATCCCTCGACGCGCACGACGACGTTCTCCTGTGACCCGCCGCGGCCGTCCAGCAGACGGCCGGCGCGGATGGTGATGGGCGCCGGGGCGGGCTGCCGGGCGAGGGTGACCAGCGAGGGGACGAGCAGGAAAGCGGCCAGAATCGGCCTGCTGCTGGTGCGCATAGCGGGCGATGGTACCACCCCGGAGGAACATCGGCGGGTGCCGCGCGTCTAAACATGAGTCATGCCAGTCGACACCCTGCTTCGCGATCTGAAAATCGGCCTGCGCGTTCTCGTCAAGGAGAAGTCCTTCTGCACGCTCGCGGTCATCGTCCTCGCGCTGGGGATCAGCGGCGTGACCACGATGTTCAGCGTCGTGAACGGCGTGATGCTGCGCGGATTCTCGTTCCCGAACGCACCGCGGCTCGCCAGCTTCAACTTCATCGACCCCTCGAGCTCCAACCTGTTCGGGGTCAACGGCCAGGTCTCCTCGATGGATTTCGAGGAGCTGCGGCCGCAGCAGCAGTCCTTCGCCATGATGGCCGCGTATCTCAACGGCTCGACGGTCAACGTCACCGTCGACGGCCACCCGCAGCGCTATACCGGCGCCTACGTCACGGAGGATTTCCTGCGCATCCTCGGCGTGTCGCCGATGATGGGCCGCGACTTCACCAAGGAGGACAACCGGCCCGGCGCCGGCAAGGTCGCCATCATCGGCTACGGCATCTGGCAGCGCGACTTCGGCGGCGCCTCCGACATCGTCGGCAAGGGCGTCCGCCTGAACGGCAAGCCCGCAACCATCATCGGCGTGATGCCGAAAGGGTTTGCCTTCCCGGTCAACGAGGAGATCTGGAGCGCGCTGTTCAACGAGTATCCGCCGCGGCAGAGGAACGATCCCGCAGCCAACAGCCCGGCGGTGCTGGGGCTCCTGCGCGAGGGGGTGTCGCTCGACCAGGCGAACGCCGAAGCCAGCGCGCTCGCCCGCAGGTTCGCCGACGCCTACCCGGAGAGCAACAAGCAGTTCAACACCGGCCAGGTGCAGCCGCTGCTCGACGCGTTCACGCCGCGGCCGCTGCGCGGCACGCTGTGGACGATGCTGGCGTTCTGTGTCGGCGTGCTGCTGATCTCCTGTGTGAACGTGATGAACATGCAGTTCGCGCGGGCGACGCTGCGCGCCAAAGAGCTGGCCGTCCGGTCGTCGCTGGGGGCGTCGCGGGTACGCCTGGTGGGGCAGATGCTGACCGAGAGCCTGCTCGTCGCCGGGATCGGCGCGGTGGTCGGTATCGGGCTGGCGTATCTCTCGATCGACTGGCTGTCGGCGACGGTCCGCAACCTCGAGAACCCGCCGCCGGCCTACATCACCTTCGACGTCGACGCGCCGGTGCTCGCCTTCACCGTGCTGGCGACGCTCGCCGCCGCCGTCGTCTCCGGGCTGCTGCCCGCGGTGATGTCCTCGCGGGCGAACGCCGTCGACGTGCTGCGCGACGCGGGACGCGGCAACACCAGCCGCAGCGTCAACCTGGTCACGCGCGGCCTCGTGGTGTTCCAGATCGTCGTCACCTGCGTGCTCCTCGTCGGCTCGCTGCTGCAGGTGCGCTCGATCACCAACCAGCAGACGATCGACTACGGCTACGACACCGCCGGACTGATCTCGGCGCGGATGGGACTGATGGACGGCGACTACCCGTCACCCGCGGCCCGCAAGGTCTTCTACGATCGCCTGCTGCAGGAACTGGCGAGCGTCTCCGAGTTCGAGTCCGTGGCGCTCACCAACCGGTTCCGGATGGTGTTCTCGGGCAACGGACCGATCGAGATCGACGGCCGGCAATACCGGGAGAACCGCGATCGGCCGATCGCGAACTTCGAGCAGGTGAGCGGCACCTTCTTCTCCGTGACGGGGCAGCAGCTCCTCGAGGGGCGTGCGTTCACCGCCGACGATCTCGACGCCCGCCAGCCGGTCGCCGTCGTCAATGCGGCGTTCGCGAGGAAGCACTACGGCAGCGAGAGCGCGCTCGGCCGGCGGTTCCGCACGATCGGCAACAACGGCCAGCAGCCCGGGCCGTGGCGCACGATCGTCGGCGTCGTCTCGACCATCCGCATGATGCCGCCGTTCAACGCTCCCAACGTCGACGAGAGCGGGTTCTACGTGCCGTTCTTCTCGAACCCGTTCGGCCCTGTCCAGCCCGAGCCGTTCGTCAGCCAGTTCGCCACGATCGTGGCCAGGCCGCGCGGCGGGCAGCGCGCCGACGCGCTCGGCGTGACGCTGCGGCGTCTGGTGGCCAAGGTGGATCCCAACCTGCCGCTCTACTTCGTCGGTACACCCAAGGCGCAGCTCGACGGGTTCGTCGCCCAGAACCGGATCATCGCGACGATGTTCTCGATCTTCGGACTGGTGGCGATGGTGCTCGCCTCGGTCGGGATGTACGGCGTGATGTCGTTCTCGGTGAACCAGCGGCGCCAGGAGTTCGGCGTGCGCATGGCGCTCGGCGCGCACTACAGCCGGATCCTGCGGATGGTGCTGCGGCAGGGGGCGGTGCAGCTCGCCATCGGCCTCGTGCTCGGCCTCGGCTTCGCCCTGGCGGTCGCGAGAATCGCGGGCGCCGGGATTCAGAACATTCTGTTCGGCGTCAGCGCGACCGATCCGGCGACCTACGCGATCGTGGTTGCGCTGATTACCGCCGTGTCGCTGCTCGCCACGCTGGTGCCGGCGCGCCGCGCGACACGGGTCGATCCGATGATCGCGCTGCGGTCCGAGTAGGCGTCGCGCTGGCGGTCACGCCGTATTCAGCACGCGCTGAATGGCGCCGACCAGCCGTTCGAACTCGGCGCGTTCGGCGCTCAAACGCTTCTTCCCCGCGGCGGTGAGCGTGTAGAACCGCGCGCGGCGGTTGTTCTCGGACGCGCCCCATTCCGCCTTCACCCAGCCGTTCAGCAGCAGGCGCTGCAGCGCCGGATACAGCGAGCTCTCGCCGACGACCAGCACCTCCTGCGACAGCAGCCGCAGGCGATCCGCAATCCCGTAGCCGTGCAGCGGCCCGGCAACCAGCGTGCGCAGGATCAGCAGATCGAGCGTGCCGGGAAGGAGGTCGGGCGGCTGGTTGGTCACTCCCATGCGGATCCCCTCACTCCTGTCGCAGCGCGATCAATGGATCGACGCGCGTCGCTTCACGCGCCGGGAAGATCCCCGCCACCGTCGCAATCGCGACGAGCGCGGCCGCGGCCGCGGCGAGCGAACGGGGATCGGTCGTCGTGACGCCGTACAGAATGCCGTTGTGCTCGCCGCGCACCAGATAGAGCGCGTTGCCGAGGAGCCGCGCGATGACGAACACGAGACCCAGTCCCAGCGCGGCGCCGGCAAGTCCCAGCCGCGCCGACTGCCACAAGGTGGATCGGATCAGCGATCGCGGCGGCTGCCCGAGCGCCAGGCGCACGCCGAACTCGCGCGTCCGTTCCCGCACCGCACACGCCATCGCGCCATAGATGCCGACGGCGGCAAGGACGATTCCGGCCGCGGCGAATGACCCGATCAGCATCAGGTTGAAGCGGTCGGCCTTCAGCGCTGCGGCGACGCGCGCGTCGAGCGTCTGCACCCGCGTCACCGGCAGGACGGGATCGACCTGCGCCACAGCGCGGCGGATGGCGTCGACGACGGGTCCCGCAGGAATGCTGGTGTGTGCCAGCACTTCGAGGCCGGGGGCCGGCGCCTGCGCGAACGGCAGGTAGAGATTGCCGAACTCCACCTCGTTGATGCCAACGTCCTTGATGTTGGGCACGACGCCGACGATGAGCACGATGCCCGGACGGCGCGTCCACGGGGCGCGCGCGCCGGGCACGAGATCCAGCCGTTGACCCACCGCGTTCCCCCCGGGGAACAGCCGCGACGCGAGGTACTCGTTGACGATCGCGACACGGGGTGCGCCATCGCGATCCTCCGGCGTGAAGGCGCGTCCCGCGGCGAGGCCGATGCCCAGCGTGCCGAAATACTCCGGCGAGACCGCCCGCAGAATGGCGGTCTGCTCGGTGCCGGGCTGCGGCCGCGGCGCATCGCCGGCGGCGAGACGGACGATCGGCCCGCTGTCGAGCGGTGACGAGCTGTCGATCGCGGCGTGCTCGACTCCCGGGATCGCGCGAACGCGCTCGAGCAGATCGGCGGCGAATGTTCGCACCGGGGCATCTCCGGCGTATCGCGACCCTGACAGCGTCACGCGCACGCTGAGCCGGCCGTCGGGCTCGAACCCGAGCGGCGCCGCGACCAGCCGCATGAAGCTCTGCACGAACAGCCCCGCAGCGGTGACGAGCACGAGCGTCAGCGTGAGCTGCGCGACGAGCAATCCGTTGCGCGCCCGGACGTGTCGCGGCGACGTGCCCGATCGCGCCCCCTGGCTGAGCGTCACGTTCAGATCGAGCCGGTGCGCGAAGAAGAGCGGCGCGAGCGACAGCAGGATCGTGGTGATTGCCGCGATCGCCGCCACCGCCGCGACGATGCGGCCGTCGAGCGCCAGGGGCGCGCCGCGCGAGATGTAGTCCTCGGGCAGCTGCGTGCCGACGATCCGAACCGTCCACCCGGCGAGCAGCGCCGCCGCGGTTGCGCCGGGCACCGCGAGCAGCGCGCCTTCGACGATCAGCTGCCGCGCCAGCGCGGCGCGGCCGCCGCCGAGCGCGCCGCGGATGGCGAACTCGCGCTGACGGCGCAGCGCCCGCGCCAGCAGCAGGCCGGCGACATTGAGGCAGCTGAGGGCGAGCACGACGGCGGCCGCGGCGAGGAAGAAGAGTAATGGCCGCCAGCTGTAGCCGAGGTACAGGAGATCCATCGACGTCAGCTCGACGCGGTGGCCGGCATGATCGTCCGGGTACAGCTGCGCGATGCGGGCGGCGATGGCCTGCAGTTCGGCCTGCGCCTGAGAGGCCGTCACGCCCGGCCGCAGCCTCCCGATGACGTTGACCGTGCGGGCGAAACGATCGCCGAACGCCGGCGCGGCGTGGTCCAGCGGGACGAACACGTCCGGTTCGTCGCCGAGGCGGGAGTGGTGTCCGGCGTCGACGCCGACGACGGTGAAGTCGGTGCCATCGAGGTTCAGCACCCGGCCGATCGGGTGCGGGTCGGCGTTCAGCAGCCGGTTCCAGCCGCGATCGCTCAGCACCGCGACGGCCGCGCCTGCATCGGCAGCCGGATCGAATCCACGCCCGAGCCGCGGCACGTGCCGCAGCACCGTGAAGTAGTTGGTCGAGACCGGCCGCACCATCACCGATTCCGCGATGCCCCGCCGGAGCACCCGGCGAAAGAACCCCCTGTCGGCGGCGTACTCGGCCAGCGCCGCTTGCGCCTGCCAGTCGCGGAAGTCGGGAATCGATATCAGCTCGCTGACGCCGGTGGGACCCGGCTTCCTGCCAACGGCGGCGACGAGTTGCTCGGGGTCGCGGAAGGGCAGCGGCTTCCACAGCTCCGCATCGACAATCGTGAGGACCGTCGTGGTCGTGAAGATCCCGAGCGTCAGCGTCAACAGGGCCGTGACGGCAAACGACGGGTCGCGGCGCAGCGCGCGCCCGCCGTAGCGCACGTCGGCCCACACGCGGTCGACAGCCGACGCGATCCAGACGTGGCGGGCGTCTTCACGCGCCAGCGTGACGTTGCCCATGGCACGCCGGCTGCGGGCCCGCGCGTCCGCCGCGGGCACGCCGTCCGCCTCGAGGGCGGCCTGCAGCCGGGCGCGGTGATCTTCCAGTTCGGCGGCGAGATCGGCGGCGTGGCGGCGGGCGCCCAACCAGTACCGCACGCGGCGGACGAGACGGATGATGTGCGCCATTCCCATCGTTAGACGATGGGAGCATGCGGAGGTTAGCGGGAAAAGTCAACGCCCATCGTGTGCCGATGGGAAGTCAGCGGCGCAGCGCGGCGCGGATCTCCTCGATGAGGATCTCGGGATCGTCGTTGGCGGCCGTCATCGTGACGATGGGGATCTGGCCGAGCGCCGGGTCCTTGGCCATCTGGCGGCGCAGTTCCGGCTCGTCGGCCAGGCGCGCGACGATGAGATTCGGCCGGAGCGCGTGCAGGACCTTCACCGCTTCTTCCACGGAATGGGCCGGCGCCACCGCAAAGCGCAGCTTCGCCAGGATCGCCACGCACCGCGCGCCGTTGCTGGCGTCGTCATCCGCCACCATGACGAGGGGGGAGTAGCCCATGGTGTCGCCTGGACGCCGGCCGCCGCGCGGGCTGCGGCGCCGATCCGGACTGCCGCGCCGCTCTGATTCGGGATTCATGCCGCGGGATGTTACTACGCTTTGATGTACCGTAGACGCTGACCCGGGAGGAATCCGATGCGCACGCTGCTCGCGATCTCGCTGACATCGCTGACCCTGGCGGTGTCCGCCATGCCCGCCGCTCAGCGGCCCGCCAGCCGCACCCTCACCATCGATCAGTTGATCGACATCAGGCACCCGTCCGGCCCGCAGTGGTCGCGCGACAGCAAGTGGATTGCGTTCACGTGGGACCGCGCCGGCGTCTCCAATCTCTACGTCGTGCCGGCGGACGGCAGCGCGAAACCGCGGGCGCTCACCGACACGGACGCCCCGCAGGGCTATTTCTGGAGCGCCAGGAGCGACGGCATCCAGTTCTTCCAGCAGGGAGAGCTGATGACGATTCCGCTCGAAGGGGGCGCGGCGCGGCCGCTGCCGGGTGTCACCTTTCGCAGCCCGAGCGTGTCGCGGGACGGCACGCGCGTCGCCTATGTCGGCGATCGCGGCGCCATCCGTGTCCGCTCGCTCACCGAGGGCAGCGACGACGTGATCGCGACTGTGAACGTGCCGCCGACGGCGATCACCTGGATCGACGACACCCGTCTGGCGCTGACCGGCGCCGGCGGCCGCGGGGAGACCAAGCGGCACGAGCAGACGCCCGAGTACTCGGGGTCGAAGATCATTTACACCATCACCGAGCGGATCCCCGGTCCGCCGCCGGACATGTACGTGCTGAACCTGACGGACGGGAAGATCCGCCGCTACGACGGCGGTCCGGGCGGCGGATTCGGCGGCCGCGGCGGGCCCCGCTGGGTCGATCGGACGCGGTTCATCCTCGATCGCCAGAGCCCCGACTACAAGCGGCGCGCGATCCTGCTCGGGTCGACCGAAGGCGGCGAGCCGAAGGTCCTGACCGAGGACGTCAAGGACAAGTTCTGGAGCATGACGGGCGACGCGCGCGGCGGCTCGCAGGCGTCGCCGGACGGGCAGTGGATTTCGTTCCTCAGCGATCGCGACGGGTGGGATCACCTGTACGTGATGAAGCCGGACGGAGGCGAGCCGATCCAGCTCACCAAGGGCTCGTATGAAGCGTGGCGTCCCTCGTGGTCCCCGAACAGCCGGGAGATCGCGTTCGACTCCAATGAAGGAGCGAATCCCGGCCAGCGCCACATCCGCATCCTGTCGCTCGCCGGGGATGCGCCGGGGAAGGAGATCCGTACCGTCACATCCGGGCGCGGCACCAACACGGATGCGCAGTGGTCGCCCGACGGCCGCTGGCTGGTGTACCAGCACACCGATCCACAGAACTCCGCCGACCTCTACGTCATCGACACGACAACGCCGAACGCCAGGCCGGTACGGCTGACCGATTCGATGCCGGCCGGCGTCGATCGCTCGCAGTTCGTCGAGCCGCAGCTGGTCCAGTATCCCGGCCCGGACGGGAAACCGGTGCCGGCGTATCTCTTCGTGCCGAAGAACCTCGATCGCGCCAGGAAGCACCCGGCCATCGTCTGGGTGCACGGCGACGGCGTGAACCAGAACTACGACGGCTGGCACGTGCAGCGCAACTACGCCGTGTACTACAGCTTCCACCAGTACCTGCTGCAGAAGGGCTACGTCGTCCTCGCCCCGGACTACCGCGGCAGCATCGGCTACGGATCGGCGTGGCGCGAAGGCGTCTACATGGACGTGGGGGGCAACGACTTCAAGGACGCGGCGATGAGCGCGGACTATTTGAAGACGCTGCCCTACGTGGACGCCAACCGGCTCGGCATCTGGGGACTCAGCTACGGCGGATTCTTCACGATGCTCGCGGTGACGGAACGGCCGGCGGCATTCCAGGCGGCGGTGAACGTCGCGGGCGTCGTCGATTACGCGATGTATTACGAGGACCCGTATCACGGCGGGTGGACGGTGAGCCGCATCGGCACGCCGGAGCAGAACCCGAAGGTCTACGCGCAGGCCTCGCCGGTCTCACACGTGGACCGGCTGGTCACGCCGCTGCTGGTGCTGCACGGTACAGCGGATGTCAACGTGCCGTATCTGCACTCGGTGCGGCTGATCGATGCGCTGCTGAAGAACAACAAAGGGCCGCTGGTGGAGTTCATGACGTATCCCGGCGAGCTCCACTACTTCACGCGCGAGCACGTGCTGCGCGACGCATGGACGAGAGTCGACGACTTCTTTGCCAGGCATCTGAAGCCGCAACCGGCGGGCAACCGGCAACCGGCAACCGGTAACCGGTAACCGGTAACCGGTTACCGGTTACCGGTTACCGTTCAGCTACTTCAACGTCACCAGCAGCGGCCGGTGATCCGAGATCGTGCTGTCGATCACCGCCGCCGACGCGCAATGCAGCGACCCGGCAAGCCACAGGTAATCGATTCGCTTCGCCGGCTTGTCCGCGGGGTACGTGAAGCCGTCCCCCGTGCCGCACTCCACCCACGCGTCCCGCAGTCCCGCGGCGCGAAGCGCTTCGAGACCGGCGTCGTCCGGGGTCGCGTTCAGATCGCCGCCAACCACGAGCGGACGTCCTTCCGCCTGCTGCTGACGGGCGAGGTCCGCGATCTGCTTCAGTTCCTGCGCGCGCGCCGCCGCGTCGGACGGATCGACGTGGGTGTTGACGAGGCGCCACGACGATCCGCGGACGGTGACGAAGGCGAGCAGCGCGACCCGCGGCTCGCGCGAGCCGCCGGCGCGCGTCTGCACCGGCGTGACCGCCAGCGGGATCGTGGAGTGATAGCCGACGAACGCCCGTGCGAGCGCGGCGATGCCGTATTGACCGCCCTGGTAGCTCACCAGGCTCGGCGCGAACGCGGCGGCGTAGCCGGTGGCCTCCGCCAGCCGCGCGATCTGATCCACGTTGCCCGACCGCGCCGTGCCGCGATCGACTTCCTGCAGCAGGACGATGTCGGGGCGGGCCGCGTCGATCAGGCGCGCGACTCCGTCGAGGTTGTCCGCCCCCTTCGCATCCTTTCCGGCGTGCATGTTGAGCACGAGCACGCGGATCGGCTGCGGCCGCGACCACGGGAGAGAGGCGCACGCCGCGGCGCCCGACACGGCGAGCGCGGCGGCCGCGTGAAGCAGAAATCGCCGCTTCATGCGAACGGCTGATCGATCGCCGGGCTGGGCGGCGTGAAGAACTTCGGTCCGTCCGGCGTGATGTAGAGACAGTCCTCGAGGCGGACGCCGAACTCGCCGTAGATCGCGATCATCGGCTCGTCGCTGAAGCACATCCCGGGCGCGAGCTTCGTGGTGTTTCCCTTCACGAAGTTCGTCCACTCGTGGCCGTCCATCCCGATGCCGTGGCCGGTGCGGTGGGGAAGCCCGGGCACCTTGTAGCCGGGACCGAACCCGGCATCGGTGATCACCTTGCGCGCCGCCGCATCCACCGACTCGCAGGTCGCGCCGACCTGCGCCGCCGCGAAGGCGGCGGCCTGCGCCTTCTTCTCGAGATTCCAGACCTCCGTCTGCCGTGCGGTGGGTTTGCCGAAGACGGCCGTGCGCGTGATGTCCGCCTGGTAGCCGTTCCAGCTGACGCCGTTGTCGATCTGGACGAAGTCGCCGTCCTTGAGCCGCTGCGGCTCGATGCTGCCGTGCGGGAACGCAGTGTACTTGCCGAACGAGACCGAGACGCCGCCGCTGGCGCCGAGCTGCCGGAACGCGGCGCCGATGTTGGCGGCAAGATCTCCCTGCGTCATTCCTTCACGCAGCGTGGCGAGTCCCGCCTTGAAGCCGGCGATGGTGATGTCGTTCGCGTACTGCATGTTCGCGATCTCGGCGGGCGACTTGTACATGCGGCAGCCCGCGGTGATCGGCGTGGCGAGTACCACCTGCGACGCGGGCAGCGCCTTGCCGAGCGCGTCCGCGATGAAGAACCGCACGCGCTCTTCGACGCCGATTCTGGCGGTCGCGACGCCGCGATCCTTCAGGATGCCGCCGACGAGCCGCAGCGGATCTTCGTCCTCCTGCCAGACGCGGACGTCGGTCGAGAAGCGGATCACCTCGCGCGCCCGCTGCTCCTCGAACCCCGGGCAGATATAGGCCGGTTCCCCCTTCGCCGGCATCACCAGCAGGAACGGGCGTTCGCTCAGGCCCCAGCGGACGTTTACGAAGTAGGACATGCTCGTGCCGCTCTCGAGCACGATCGCGCCGATGCCCTGCTCGGCCATCAGCCGCTGGGCTTTCGCGATGCGCGCGCGGCGTTCGTCATCCGCGATCGGCGGCGCGGGGTTGGGCAGCGGCTGGAGCGCGAGGATTGACGTGGGCACGGGATTCCCGCCGCCGCGTCCCTGCGCCTCGGCGGCACTGCCGGGGACGAGCGCGGCGCCCGCGGCAGCCGCAGCCTGAACGAACTTTCGTCTGGATACGCGCATGTGATCGGTCTCCTGAGAAACGCAAGTGTAATCGAGGCGACGGCGTCTTTCTTGCTCTCTCCGGCGGTGCCCCAGCTTTCACGCTCCCTGCCGTAGTGTCCCGATGCACACGCGGTCCGGAGCCGTCGTCTTATGGACATTCGCTGTGCGCGATGCGGAGTTCCGGCGGTGCCGGCGGGCCATGAGGATGCCCGTGCGTTCTACCAGTGCGAGAAGTGTAATCGCGTGTGGATGGTGCACCTGACGGCGGGCACGTCGGGACGCGCGCGCGTACCGCCGGTGCGCGTGCTCGTCGTCGACGATTCGGATCAGCTGGTGTCGCTGATCGAAATGTGGCTCGAAGACGAGGGCTACGACGTCGTCACGGCGACGTCCGGCCGGCAGGCCCTCGAGTCCGCGCTCGCGCATCGTCCCGACATCGTGCTGCTCGATCTCGTGATCCCTCCGCCCGACGGCCTTGCCGTCTGCGAGCGGCTGCGGCGGCAGCCGCACCCGCCGGTCGTGATCCTGATGACGGGAGTGATGGATCCGGTGCGCCTGCAGCGCGTCGAGGAGTACGGCGTCTTCCTGCTGCTGCGCAAGCCGCTGTCGCAGGAGACGGTGCTCGACGCGGTGTCGCGCGCGCGGCGGCACCGGTGGGTCGAGGGCTCGGGCGTGACCTCCGGCGGGTAAAAGCGCTCAGACCCGCCCCGGACCCCTTCCGAGTCCGGGCATCGGCACCCGCATCGCGAACGCCATCCCGAGGTACACCACGCCGAAGGCCGGCAGGACCAGCGCGCCGCGCAGGATCGGATCGAGCGGCGGCAGCAGCAGCTTCACTGAATAACCGATGGCCGCTCCGGCGACCGCTGCCGTCCACAGCCGCGTGGCATAACCGGCGCGGACGCCGGTGCGGCCGATCCGTTCGTTCAGACTGCGGCGGAGCAGGATGAACTCGAGCCAGCCCACCAATCCGGACGACAGCGCCAGGCCTGCCGCGCCCCACATCCGATCGAGCCCCAGACGGGGCGGCACCACCACGGCGATCGCGTAGCCGAGCGCCGAGGAACACGCCAGCCGCACCAATGCGATCCGCAGCGGACGCTTCGTGTCGCCGATCGCATAGTGCGCGACCGCGTACAGCCTGCCCATCGTCGATGCCAGCAGGCCGGCGGACGACCCGGCGAGGATCATCCAGACGATCTGCGCGTCCTCCGGGGTGAACCGCCCGCGCTGCAGGAGCGCGCCGGCGATGACGTCACCCAGCGCGGCGAAGGCGACGGCGGATGGGACGACGAAGAAGGCGAGGCGGCGAAGGGCGCTCTCGAGCCGGGACCGCAGCGCGCCGTAGCCGTCGCCGGTGGCGGCGTCGCCCGACATCGCCGGCAGTTCGGCGGCGGAAATCGAGACGCCGAACAGGCTGACGGGAAGCGTGTAGATCAGCTGCGCGTTCGAGATCGCGGCCACCGCGCCGGTCGGCAGCAGGCTGGCGATCATCGCGTCGATGTAGCCGTTCAGCTGCACGGCGCCGCGGCTGATCAGCACGGGAAAGAAGTTCCGGACCGCCTGCCGTACCGGATCGGTCAGCGCCATGCTGCCGTCGTGGCGCGACAGGGCGAACGCGAGCGGCGCCTGCACCGCGAACTGCAGAAAGCTGCCGATCACGGACGCCCAGGCGAGATAGACCGCGAGCGTGTCCAGCGCGGTGTGCCCGCCGAACCGCAGCAGGCAGCCGATCATCGCCGCGTTCCACGCGACCGGCGCCGTGTACGAGAGCAGGAATTTCCGGTGACTGTTGAGGACGGCGAGGCACCACGCGGACGCGACCAGCAATCCGGCGCCGGGAAACAGTATCCGCACCAGCCGGATGGTGAGGTCCCGCTTCGCGCCGGTGAACCCCGGCGCGAGCGCCGGGATGATCCACGGCGTCGCGAGGATGCCGATCAGGACGATCGTCGAGACCACGAGGGTCAGCAGCGCAAAGAACGTCCGTGCCGCCTGCGCCGCGGCCCGTTCCTCGCCGCGGGCGCGCAGTGCGGAGTGGATCGGGATGAAGGCGCCGGAGAGCGCCCCCTCGCCGAACAGGTTCTGCAGCAGATTGGGAATGCGGAACGCCGCCGTGAAGGCGTCCGCCTCGATCGTCTGCTGCCCGAGGTAGTTCGCGAACAGCGAGACGCGCACCAGCCCCGCGAGGCGGCTGATCAGGATGCCGGCGCCGACCGCGGTGGCCGCCACTCGCCGTCAGGGCCTGGGAATGCGCTCGGCGGCGTTCGCCGCCTGCCAGGCGAACCACGCCAGGACGACCGCGTTCTGCTTCAGGTCCTGCTCGCGGACGCGCTCGTAGAGATCCACGTTGGTGTGGTGCGTGCGGACGTCGTAGTCCTTGTATTCCTGGATCGGGTTGAACCCGGGGATGCCGGCGGCGCGGAAGCTGAGATGGTCGGTGTTGCCGATCCCTTCGATGACGTTCTTGCGGACGCCCAGATCCTTCAGCGGTTCCAGCCAGGCATCGAACAGCGTCTTCGCGGGGGCGCTCTTCTCCATGTACCAGCCGTAGATCGGGCCGCTCGCCGGATCCAGGTTCAGATAGGCGAACAGCTTGTCGCGCGCCTCCTTGTTGGCATCGCCGGCGTAGTGGGCCGCCACGTATGCCTTCGATCCCAGGAGCCCTTCCTCCTCGCCTCCCCACAACGCCGCCCGAATCGTTCGCTTCGCCGGCAGGCCGATCGCTTTCAGCATGCGCGCTGCCTCCAGGACCACCGCGGCGCCGTCGGCGTTGTCCGTCGCACCGGTGCCGGTGTGCCACGAGTCGAGGTGTGCGCCGATCATCACGACTTCTGATTTCAGCTGCGGATCGGCGCCGGCGATGTCGCCGACGACGTTGTAGCTGTTGGGATCGTCGGTCAGGAAGCGCGCCTGCACGTCGACCCGCAGCTTGACGGGAATGCCGCGCGCGAGCATCCGGGCGATCATGTTGTAGTGCTCGCCGGCGAGGACCACGGAGGGGAGCGCGTTCTCTCCCTGATCGCGCCCGAGCACGAACACGGTGCCGTGCTCTCCCTCGCTCGTCCTGATCTGCACCGCGGCGCCGGCGTCACGGACGGTCTGTGTGATGGCGCGAGCGTCGGCCTGGCTCGGCCGCGGCGTGACCCATGGCGGCTGGCCGATCCGGACCGGACCGTCGGCGAGGCTCGGCTGCGGCCGGTCCTCCCTCGTGAACTGCGTCTGCGGGGCCACCATGACGATCGCCCCTTTCAAACGGTCCTTCATCGCCGCGATCTCGGCGGCGGTGCGCGATCCGAGGAACACGGGCGTGGCGACGATCGCGCCGCGCGTCGGCGCCGACCAGGCCTCGGCGTAGCCGATGAGCGGCATGTAGCGCGGCTCGACCATCTCGACGACCAGCCGATCGAGCACCCAGCCGCGTCCGAACGGCCAGGGTTCCAGCGCCGCGCCGGCGAGTCCGAACTCGCGCAGGCGATCGCGCGCCCACTCCGCGGACTGCTTGTAGGCGGGCGTTCCGGCGAGCCGCGGGCCGAATTGATCGGTCAGGGTCGAGAACAGCTCGAAGACCTTCGATCGCTCGAGTCCCTCCCGCCGGATGCGCGTCAGCGCATCGTCCTGCGGCGGTACGGCGAGGAGGACGGCGAGCGCGAGCAGCGCCGCTCTCATTCGGTCTCCGTCTCCTGCCGGATCCGGCGAATCTTCGCGTCGCGGTCGGTGGCGAAGCGATCGAGATCGCGGCGGTATTCCTCGTCGAGCCGCGCGGCCTCCTGCGGGTCGATGGTGGTCAACTGTGTCTGACGGTGCAGGATCTGACGCTCGGCCACCCGTGCCTCGTAGACGGATCGCGCTTCCGCGATGGCCGCCTTCTGCGCGTCAGTGAGCTTCTGCTCCACGACACCGGCTTCTGCGTCTTTCTTGCGAAGCCGTTCCATCGCCAGCTCGATCGCGCTCTTTGGGGAATCAGACATAGGATTTGGAAATCTGGGAATTTGGAAATTTGGAAATCTCGCAATCGGATCTATCGAACTGATCGGAGTGCCTCCGGCAGCAGGATCACGCTGATGTCCCATCGGCGGCCGCCATCCTTTCGTTCGGCGACGGCGATCGCCTTGCCGTCGTCGGACCAGGCCGGCAGCGTGAAGTCTCCTTTGAGGATGCGGCGCGGGTCGCGGCCGTCGGCGCGTGCGATCCACAGATCTCCCTCGCCGTCGACGTAGGCGACGCGGTTCAGTTCGGCGGGCGACCATCCCCAGAACTCGCCGTCGTAGGGTTCGCGCCCGTCATTTCGCTCGTGGAGCACGAGCCGGCCGAGACGGAACACCAGCTTCTTCTGCATGCCGCCCATGTTGTGGGCGTCGCCCATCCGCGTTTCCAGGCTGGCGATGCCGTACATCGGCATCTTCGCGTCGGTCGCACTGGTGATCGAACCGAGACCCGTGGGACTGCTGCGGCGCGCTTTCCGCTCCCAGTATTTCTCCGACGCTTCGGTGTGCGCCTTGAGCCTGCGCAGCTCGGTGCCCTGCGCGGGAACGAGGAGGTAACGGCCGGACAGCGAGCCATCCGGATTGGCCATCACCCCCTGCAGCAGGAGGGCGCCGTTGTCCCAGGTGATCTCGGCCAGGATGCCGCCATCGATGTCCGCCGCCGTAATCGTCAGCACGTGCTGCTTCTCGACCGCCTGCGCGGCGGCGGGCGCGGGGGCGCCGGCGAGCACGATCAGCAGCGGCAGCATGCGGTTCATTATCTTCATTATCACCACCCGGCGGCGCTCCGGATCATCTCACGCCAGGCGGGCGCCAGGGTCCATTTCAGGACGATATCGAGGGCCAGACCGGCGGCAGCGAGTACCAGCCATCGGGTGTGCGCGCGAAGGGAAAAGGGGAAGCCGAGGACGCGGCCGAGAAACGGGCCGCCCAGCACCACGCCGAGCGTGACGAACGAGGCGATGCGAATCAGCGCCCACGGCACCCACGCGAGTGCCATCGCCTGCCACGGGTTCGAGCTGGCCGCCCCCAGGGCGCCGGCGTAATACGCCATGTAGTTCATGAGCACGGCGCCGAGCGCCATCGCCAGGCTGGCGCCGGTAGCCAGCGCGAGCAGGCAGAACACGGACGCGTGCGCCAGATGGGTGATGACGAACAGGCGCGGATCTCCCTCGGGTCCGATGCCCGTGTTCAGGTACTCGAACATCTCTTTGCGGTACGCCTCGCCGCGCAGGAAGAGGCGCCCGGCTGCCGGCGTGTCGAGGTACGAGTAGACCGTCGCGCAGACCCCGAGCGCGGCGGCCCAGACGAGCATTCTCCAGACGGCTTCGCCGATGCGGCCGCGCCGCAGCGAGGCGATCATGAAGGGGAAGGCGGGCACGACGTTGAGGAACGGCACCAGCGCCGGTACGCCAACCGCCGCGGCCGCCACGTAGGACAGGGCGGTGCCGCCGACGATTGCGGCCGGAACCAGCGCGGGACCCATCGCCGGGGAATATACTCCGCCCATGAGACCCGTCCTTCCGTGCTGTGGCGCGCTCGTGCTCGTGCCGATCCTCGCGGCCGGCGCCTTTCAGGCCGCGCAGGCGCCGCCCGACACCGAGATCTTCCTCGCGCCGCTGAAGAGCGCGGGCGGCCTGCTGGAGGTCGGCACGCCGGTCAACATCACCGTCAACCCCGGCTACGACAACCAGCCGTTCTTCACGCCGGACGGCAAGAGCGTCCTGTTCACGTCCATCAGAGGTCCGGCCGCACCCGCGGGCGGCGGCTCGCTGACGCAGACGGACATCTACCGCTACCACATTGCCTCGAAGACCGTCGCTCGCGTGACGCAGACGGCGGAAGGGGAGTATTCGCCGACGGTCATGCCGGATGGCCGGCGCATCTCGGTGATCCGCGTGGAAGCAGACGGCACGCAGCGCCTGGCGAGCATCGCGCCCAGCGGCCCGAAGATCCAGGTGGACGTGATCCTGCCGGACGTGAAGCCGGTGGGCTATCACGCGTGGGCCGACGAGCACACCGTCGCGATGTTCATCCTCGGCGCCGGCGGGGCGCCCGCCACGCTGCAGGTCGCCGACACGCGCACCGGCAGCGCGCGCCTGATCGCCACCGACATCGGCCGCTCGCTTCAGCGGATGCCCGGCACCGGTGCGACGCGGCACATCAGCTTCGTGCAGCGCACGCGCGACGGGGACAAGATGACGTTGACGATCAACCAGCTCGACGCGGCCTCGGGACAGGTGACGCCGCTCACGCCCGCCGTCGACGGCGCGCGGGAGGCCGACCTCGCGTGGACACCCGGCGGCACGCTGCTGATGGCGAAAGACGGCGTGCTCTACGGGTGGAAGCGCGGACAGCAGGGCTGGAAGGAAGTCGCGGCGCTCGAAAAGCTGAGCTTGAACGGGGTCTCGCGTCTCGCGGTAAGCCCAGCCGGTGATTACCTCGCGTTGGTGGCACTTGCGACACAGGGGCGTTGATATACTCGCCTCGGGAATTCCGAGTGTCTCTGGTGCCCGACCGCCCTGTCGTGCTGCTGGTGGAAGACGACCCGGAGGGCCGTCTCATGTACGCGGAGTGGTTGCAGCAATCCGGGTTTCACGTCGAGCAGGCGCACAACGGCCTGCAGGCGCTCGAGCGCGCCTTCGACCTGCTGCCGGACGCCATCCTCACAGACTTGAACATTCCGGGGATCGACGGGTACGAGCTGACGCGCCGGTTGAAAACCGATCCGCGCACCCAGCACATTCCGATTCTGGCCGTGACCGGCTATGCGCCGTTCACCAACGACCCGTCGCGCGCCGATCGCGCCGGCTGCGACGCGATCCTGCCGAAGCCGTGTCTCCCGGACGATCTCGAGGCCACGCTCACCGGCCTGATCACGCAGGCGCGGGGCCGGCGGACCGCTTGAGCGGGATGGCGTCGGTGATGATCGTCGAGGACGATCGCGATACGCGGGAGATGCTCGGGCGATTTCTCGAACTCGAAGGGTTCGAGGTGCACACCGCGGCGAACGGGCAGATCGCGCTCGAGGCGCTGCGCGAAGTGGGCAGCGTGCCGAGCGTCATTCTCCTGGACCTGATGATGCCGGTGAT
Source organism: Vicinamibacterales bacterium (assembly GCA_035699745.1). Taxonomy (NCBI): domain Bacteria; kingdom Pseudomonadati; phylum Acidobacteriota; class Vicinamibacteria; order Vicinamibacterales; species Vicinamibacterales bacterium. The sequence continues at coordinate 109,085 of DASSPH010000099.1, read as the reverse complement.
GAACGGCTGGCAGTTCCGCGAGCGCCAGGCGCGCGACCCGCGCTTCTCGCAGATTCCCGTCGTGGTGGTCACCGCCGCCGGCCCGCGCGAGGATATCCCGCAGATCACCGCTGACGCATGGCTATCGAAGCCAGTTGACTTCGATCGGCTGCTGGCGACGATCGATTCCCTCTGTCGTAAGTCATAGCCGCCGCCGCGGCTCGCAGTTTCAACTGCTCGATGGTCTTCGCCAGCAGCGTCGTCTGGCGCGCGTCGATGCCGTAGATGTCGTCGCGGAACTGCAGGATGCCGTCGGCGGAGACGCGGGCGGTCCAGTAGCCGAGATACACCGGCAGCGGCCGCCGCAGCTTCACCGACCTCTCGGTTCCCGCGTGCATCGCCTCGGCGATGCGCTCGGGCGTCCAGTCGGGCTGGTCGCCGAGCACGTACTCCGCGAGCTTCTGCGGCTGTTCCACGCGCACGCAGCCATGGCTGAACGACCGCGTCGCGCGCGCGAACAGCGAGTCCGCCGGCGTGTCGTGCAGGTACACGTTGAACTGGTTCGGGAACATGAACTTCACCAGGCCGAGCGAATTCGAGGAGCCCGGCCGCTGCCGGAACCGGTATTCGCCCACCGACGCGAGATCGATCGACGACGGATCGACGACCTCGCCGCGCTTGTCGAGGACTTCCATGTTCGTGCGCTGGAGAAACGCCGGATCGCGCAGCGCCGACGGCACCGTCTCGTTCCTGGCGATCCCGGACGGGACGTTCCAGTACGGCGAGAACACGACGTAGGTCATGTCGTCCGCAAAGATCGGCGTCGGCGTGTCCTTCTTGCCGACGACCACCCGCATCGACAGCGGCACCTGGCCGTTCTCCCACACCTCCAGCCGGTACTCGGGCAGGTTGACGAGGATGTGCCGATCGCCGAGCTCGCGCGGCAGCCAGCGCCAGCGCTCGAGATTCAGCGCGATCTGCTGCACGCGCGCGTCCGCCGGCACGTTCATCTGCGCCGCGGCGGCGCGGCCGACGACGGCGTCGGGCTCGAGGCCGTGGCGCCGCTGGAACCGCTTCACCGCCTCCTGCAGGTCGGCGCCGTATTCCGGGTTCGGATCGTCCTCCCGAACCGGCCCGGCGTAGTCCCCCGTCGCGGCCAGCCGCCGCGCGAGTGCCAGCACGTGAGGATGACGCTGGCCCGGCTTCAGTTTGATGTCCTGCGGCACCAACGGCCAGCCGCCGCGCTGCGCGATGTCGCGGTACTTCGCCAGCGCCTCGCGCAGCCGCGTGTACTGCTGATGCGCCGGCGTCAGTTCCTGGAGCGACTGCCCGACGCGATGCTCGGCGAGCGCCTTCTCGAGCAGCGGACCCGGATCGGTGCGCTTGTCGCGCAGCTTCCAGCTCGGATCGGCGTGCGACAGGCCCGCGATCCCGTTGGTGACGTCCGAGGCGTAGCGCAGGTAGAGGTACGTCAGCCAGACGTCCAGATCGGCGGCCTCGGCTTCGTCGAAGCCCTTGGTGGTGAGAAAGCCGCGGCCCGCCTCCTGCCGCCGTGACGTGAGCAGCTGCACGTTGTACAGCGCCGGATCGAGTCCTTCGCGGTCCGCCGCCTGCAGGACCGCGATCAGTTCATCCATCTCGCGCCGAGGTTTGCGATCCTCGATCCACGCGAAGGCGTCGCCGCGTTTCTGATAGAACTGACGCGTGAGCTTCCAGAGCCGTCCGCCTTCGGCGTCGCGCCCGACGAACGCCGGCGTACCTTCGGCGAGCACGGACGTCACCGTCCTCGGGTCGCTCCCGGACGTTCCGGCGGCGCCCTCGTCCGCGCGTTTGCCGCGATCGCCGCAGCCGGCGATCAGCGCGGCGGCGATCGCTGCCGCCGCGAGCCGTGTGCTTCGCATCCTCGGCCTCCGCTTCTTTGTTTCAGCAAGCGAAGTGCCTGCGGCCGCGCTGGTGAAAACGTCCGATTTTCGTGGATGTGTGTAGGTGGCTACCCAGTCCAGACGCCAACCGCGGAGCTTGTTGGAAGAGGTCCGGCGCGACCGCAACATCGTCGCTGCCGGCCTGCTGTCGGATCTGGCGATCCTGCAGAGCTCGGAGCGCAGCGCTTTCGGATACAAGCGCGCGGCGCGGGCGCTCGCCGCCGGCGTCGATCGCTCGGTCGTCGACCTGATCGAGGAAGGCACGCTGCGGGACGTTCCGTATGTCGGCGCGTCGAGCGAGCGCGTCGTGTCCGAGCTGGTCCGCACCGGCGGGTCGGCGTCGGTGGACGCGGCGGTCAGCGCGTCGGCGAAGCGGGGAGAAGTGGAGAAGCGCCGGCGCTTCCGCCGCGCGTACTTGAGCCGCCACGCGCTGCGTCTGGCGCTGGACGCGCCGCTGGCGAAATCGGTGGTCTCGCCGCGGGCGTATCGAGGGGACCTGCAGATGCACTCGACCTGGAGCGACGGTGTCGAGTCGGTGGCCGATCTGGCGGAGGCGGCTTATGAGCTCGGCTGGGCGCGCATCGGCGTCACCGACCACTCGTACGGATTGCCGATCGCTCGCGGCATGAGCATGGACGCCGCCATTCGGCAGCATCACGAGATCGACGAGGTGAACGCGCGCTTCGCGGGGCGCGTGCGCGTCTACAAGGGGGTCGAGGCGAACATCCTCGCCGATGGCACGCTGGATCTGCAGCCCGGCGAGCGCTCGGTGTTCGAGTACGTGCTCGCCTCGCCGCACTCACAGCTGCGAAAGGACACCGATCAGACCGCGCGGATGCTCGCCGCGGTGGCGGCGCCCGGCGTGGCGATCCTCGGCCATCCGCAGGGCCGGATGTACAACAGCCGTCCCGGGATCACGGCGGACTGGCGGAAGGTGTTCCGCGAAGCCGCGGCGCGCGGCGTGGCGATCGAAATCGACGGCAACTGGCACCGCCAGGACGTCGACTACGAGCTCGCCGCCGTGGCGCTGGAGGAGGGCTGCCTGTTCGCGCTCGACAGCGACGCCCACAGCATCGCCGAGTTCCCGTTCACCGACTACGCCATCGCCCACGCCCGGATTGCGCAGGTGCCCGCTGATCGCGTGGTGAACTGCTGGGACGAAGGGAAGTTCGACGACTGGCTGAGAGAACGCAGCGGCCAAGTCACGAAGCAGCTTCGCAATAAAGGCACGAAGGCACAAAGGCACGAAGCCAACAACTCGAAGAAAAAAACAAAAGCCTAATCGGGCTTCGTGCCTTCGTGCCCTGGTGCCTTCTTTCCGAAGGCCGCCGCAAGGTAGCGGGACGGCAGCGGGTGATCGAGCTTGTCGCCTATCGCCCGTGACGCGGCGGCCACACCGTCGATGTTCACGCCGGTCTCGATTCCCATCCCGTTCAACATGTAGAGCAGATCCTCGGTCGCCAGATTGCCGGTCGCCCCGGGGGCGTAGGGGCAGCCGCCGAGGCCCCCCGCGGACGCGTCGAAGGCGGCGACGCCGAGGTGCAGCGAGGCGAGCACATTGGCGAGCGCGGTGCCCCGCGTGTCGTGGAAGTGCAGCGCGATCTGCTTCAGCGGCAGGCGGGCCATCACGGCCTCGAGGACGCGGGGAACCTGGCCGGGATGCGCGATCCCGATGGTGTCGCTGATCGCCACCTCGTACGCGCCCATCTCGATCAGCGCCGCGGCCACGCGCGCGACGGCCGACGGATCCACCGCCCCTTCGAACGGGCACCCGAACGCGGTCGAGACGTAGCCGCGCACCGGAAGCGAGGCGGCGCGCGCGCGATCGCAGACGTCGCGGTAGCGCTCGAGCGAGGCGTCGATCCCCTGGTTGATGTTGCGGCGGCTGAAGGATTCCGAGGCGGCGGCGAAGACGGCGACTTCGTCGGCGCGCGCCGCGATCGCCCGCTCCAGCCCTTCCACGTTCGGCACGAGCGCGGTGTACCGCGTCCCGGAACGGCGCGCGATGCCGGCGAACACCTCCGCCGCATCGGCCATCTGCGGCACCCACTTCGGGCTGACGAACGCAGATACCTCGATGATCGAGTGCCCGGCCGCCGACAGCGCATCGACGAACGCAATCTTGCCCGCGGTCGGGATGGACGCGGCTTCGTTCTGCAGTCCGTCGCGCGGGCCCACTTCGACGATCCGCACGCGGGGCGGAATCATAGGATCTCGATCAGGCTGGTGTCCGGCTGCACCAGCTCTCCAGGGCGGCAGTGTACCGCCACGACGCGGCCGTCGCCCGGCGCGCGGACCGGCAGCTCCATCTTCATCGCCTCGAGCACGATGAGGATGTCGCCGTGCTTGATCTCGTCGCCGGCCTTGACCTTCACGTCGATGACGGTGGCCGGCATCGGCGCCGTGAGCGAGCCCGCCGGGGCCGACGAGCGGGCCCGCGCGGAGTGCTGCTCCGCGATCTCGTACGTCACGCCGTCGTGAAACACCCACGCGGTGCCCCCCGCCTCGACGGCATGGAGACGCGTGATGCGGTCGCCGTCGCGGACGATCAGCTCCCCCGGCGACGATCCCGGACGCACCTCCGCCATCAGCGGCCCCACCCGTGGAGCGTCGTCCATGGATCAACTGCGGGCGTCGTCGCGGCCGCCGCGGGGCGCGCACCGCGGGCGTACGCCGCGGCGGTGACGACGATTTCCGGCGGAGGCGGGACCTCGAGGAGCGCGGACAGATGCTCGTCCACGAACCCGGTGTGCACATCTCCCGCTGCAAAGGCCGGATGCCGCAGCACGTTGATCAGGAACGCCACGTTCGTGCGGACGCCGAGGATGGGGAAGGCGCGCAGCGCCGAAATCGCGCGCGCGATCGCCGCCTGGCGCGAGTCCCCCGCGGCGATCAGCTTCGCGAGCATCGGATCGTACTGCACCGGGACGTCCATCCCTTCGACGAGGCCGCTGTCGATGCGAATGCCGGGACCGGCGGGTTCGCGGTAGACGCGCAGCGGGCCTGCCTGGGGCAGGAAGCCGGCGCCCGGATCTTCCGCGTAAACGCGGCACTCGATTGCGTGGCCGCGCTGTGCGAGGTCGTCCTGTGCCCACGGGAGCGGATGCCCCATCGCGACCAGCAGCTGCGCGCGCACCAGATCGGTGCCCGTCACCAGTTCGGTGACCGGATGCTCGACCTGCAGGCGCGTGTTCATCTCGAGGAAATAGAAGGACGCGTCATCTCCCTGCCCCTCGAGGAGGAACTCGATCGTGCCGGCGTTCTGGTAGCCGACCCCCCGCGCCGCCGCGATCGCCGCCGCGCCCATCCGCCGGCGCACGGCCGGGGTCAGCGCCGTCGACGGACTTTCTTCGACGATCTTCTGGTGGCGGCGCTGCACGGAGCACTCGCGCTCGAACAGATGGACGACGTGTCCGTGCGCGTCCGCGAAGACCTGGATCTCGACGTGCCGCGGCCGGCGCACCAGCCGCTCGACGTACAGCGTGCCGTCGCCGAACGCCGCCTGTGCTTCACGGCGCGCGGCGGGAATCGCCTCGGCGAGCGCGCGGTCGCCGTCGGCCGATCGCATGCCCTTGCCGCCGCCGCCCGCCGACGCCTTGATCAGCACCGGAAACCCGATCGCGCGCGCGGCGGCGGCGACGCCGCCGTCACTCTGGTCGCTCGGTGTGCGTCCGGGCACGACCGGAACGCCGGCCCGCTCCATCAGCGCGCGCGCGCCGATCTTGGAGCCCATGCGCTCGATCGCGGCGGCGGGCGGACCGACGAACAGCAGCCCGGCCGACGCGCACGCGTCGGCGAAGGCGGCGCGTTCCGAGAGAAATCCGTAGCCCGGGTGAACCGCATCGGCGCCCGAGCGGCGCGCCGCGTCGATGAGCGCGGACACCTTCAAGTAGCTCTCTGCGGCGGGGGCGGGACCGATCGGGATCGCGAGGTCGGCGGCGCGTACGTGCGGCGCGTCCGTATCCGCGTCGGAGTGGACGGCGACCGTTTCAATGCCGAGCTCGCGGCAGGCCCTGAAGATCCGGATCGCGATCTCGCCGCGGTTGGCGACCAGCAGCCGCCGGATCGGACGCGTCACTGCAGCCATGACGGTGGGCGCTTCGCCAGGAACGCGCCCATCCCTTCCTGGCCTTCCTTCGACGCGCGGCGCTCGGCGATCGCCTCGATCGAATACTCGACGGCGCTCGTCCGCGCCCCGTCCGCCACCGCGGCAATCAGCCGCTTCGCCGCGGCGACGGCCTCGGGCCCCGAGGTGAGCAGATCGTTGACGTACTTCGCGACCACGCGATCGAGGTCGCCCGGGTCGGCCACGGCGTGAACCAGACCGATTTCCCTGGCGCGGGCGGCCGAGAAGCGCGCGCCGGTCAGGAACAGCTCCCGCGCCGCGGACCGGCCGATCTTCGCGATCGTATACGGCGAGATGACCGCCGGGATGATGCCGAGCTTCACCTCGGTCAGCGCGAACGCCGCATCGTCGGCGGCGACGACGATGTCGCAGACCGCCGCGAGGCCGACGCCGCCGCCGAGCGCGGCGCCGTGCACGCGGCCGATCAAGGGAATCGGCAGCGCATCGAGCGCCGCGAACATCCGTGCCGCCTCCCGTGCGTCCCGCACGTTCTCCTCGTGCGTGTACGCCGCCATCTTCGACATCCACGTCAGGTCCGCCCCGGCGCAGAACACTTTTCCCGCGCCCGAGAGCACCGCGACGCGCGCCGCGCCCCCGGCGGACACCGACTCCGCCCACCCCCGAAGCTCGGCGATCAGCTCCTCGTTGAAGGCGTTGCGCACGTCAGGCCGGTTCAGCGTGACGCGAACGATGGGACCGTCGAGTTGAACTTGTAGCGGCATACACTCCGGCCTGCGGCTTACGGCTTACGCTCCGGCCTGCGGCTTACGCTCCGGCACAAAGGTCACAAAGACCACGAAGACCACAAAGACTCCTTTGTGATCTTAGTGTTCTTTGTGATCTTCGTGCCGGAGCGCAACCTCGTGGCAGCGCGCGCTCACATACGGAACACGCCGAACTTCGCCTCGGGGATCGGCGCATTGAACGCCGCGGAGATGCCCAGCGCCAGCGCCTGGCGCGTCTCCGCCGGATCCAGGATGCCGTCGTCCCACAGCCGCGCCGTGGAGTAGTACGGCGACCCCTCGCGCTCGTATTTCTCGAGGATCGGCTCGCGGATGGCGGCTTCGTCGTCCGCGCTCAAGGTCTTCCCCTGGCGGGCGAGCTGATCGCGCTTCACCGCCGTCAGCACGCCGGCGGCCTGCTCGCCCCCCATCACCGAGATGCGCGCGTTGGGCCACATCCACAACAGGCGCGGCTCGTAGGCGCGCCCGCACATCCCGTAGTTGCCGGCGCCGAACGAGCCGCCGATGACGACGGTGAACTTCGGCACGACCGAGTTGGCCACCGCGTGCACCATCTTGGCGCCGTCCTTCGCGATCCCGCCGCGCTCGTACTGCCGGCCGACCATGAACCCGGTGATGTTCTGCAGGAAGATCAGCGGCACGCCGCGCAGGTTGCACAGCTCGATGAAATGCGTCGCCTTGAGCGCCGATTCCGAGAACAGCACGCCGTTGTTGGCGACGAAGCCGACGAGAAAGCCGTGCAGGCGCGCGAACCCGGTGACCAGCGTCGTGGCGTAGCGCTCCTTGAACTCGTCGAAGCGCGAGGCGTCGACCAGCCGCGCGATCACCTCGCGCACCTCGTACGCCTTGCGCGTGTCGGCGCTGACGATGCCGTAGATCTCGTGCGGGTCGTACGCCGGCTCCTCCGGCGTAGCGACGTCGGCCGGCAGCCGCTTGCCGCTGTTCAGCGTCGTGAGGATCGTCCGCGCCAGGTGCAGCGCGTGCTCGTCGTCCTCGGCGAGGTAGTCGGCCACGCCGGAGAGGCGCGTGTGCACGTCGGCGCCTCCCAGGTCCTCGGCGCTGACTTCTTCACCGGTGGCGGCCTTCACGAGCGGCGGCCCGCCGAGAAAGATCGTGCCGGTGCCGCGCACGATGATGGTCTCGTCCGACATCGCCGGCACATACGCCCCGCCGGCCGTGCAGGAGCCCATGACCACCGCGATCTGCGGAATGCGCTCCGCCGACATGCGCGCCTGGTTGAAGAAGATCCGTCCGAAGTGATCGCGATCGGGAAAGACCTCCGCCTGCAGCGGCAGGAACGCGCCCCCCGAGTCGACCAGGTAGACGCACGGCAAGCGGTTCTGCAGCGCGACTTCCTGCGCGCGCACGTGTTTCTTGACGGTGACGGGATAGTAGGTGCCCCCCTTGACCGTCGCGTCGTTGGCGACGATCAGCACCTCACGGCCGGCCACGCGGCCCACGCCGGTGACGATGCCGGCGGCCGGGGCGTCGTTGTCATACAGGTCCCAGGCGGCCAGCGGGGAGAGTTCGAGGAAGGGGGACCCCGGATCGAGCAGCCGCGCGATCCGGTCGCGGACCGGCAGCTTGCCCTGATCGCGATGGCGCTGGACGTACTGCTCGCCACCCCCCTGCCGGGTCAGTTCGGTCCTTTGCCGTAACTCGGCGACCAATGCCGCCATGCGGTCCTGATTGCGCCGGAAGTCCTCGCTGGTGGGATCGATGCGGGTCTCGAGCCTGTCCATCAATGCCTCGGATTATAGCCGTGATGGGAATTTGAACAAATGTCTGGTATCTGGACAGTCTGCACGCAATGTGTATATATTTATCCCGATTATGACGACACCGAAGAAGCGGTATCGCGTATTGGCCATTGACGACGAGCCGGCCATGATCGAGTGGCTGAAAATTCTGCTCGAACACGAGGGCTACGAGGTGCGCACCGCGATGATCGGGACGCGGGGCGAGGAGATCTTCAAGACCTGGAAGCCCGACGTCGTCATCACCGACATGCTGCTGCCCGACATCGACGGGCTGGAGCTGCTGCGGAAGTTCAAGCAGACCCACGGCGACACCGAAGTGATCGTCGTGACCGGCCACGGCAGCGTGCCGAAGGCGGTCGAGGCGATGAAAGGGGGGGCGCATAGCTTCGTCGAGAAGCCGATCGAGCCCGATACCCTCCTGGCGATGCTCGAGCGGGCGATCGAGCGGCGGGACCTGGTCGGCGAGAACCTGCTGTTGAAGCAGAAGCTCGAAGGGCAGTTCCGGTTCGGCAACATCATCGGCAAGAGCAAGAAGATGCACGAAGTGCTCGAGCTGGTGGAGAGCGTCGCCGGCAGCGACGCCAACATTCTGATCCAGGGGGAGAACGGCACCGGCAAGGAGCTGATCGCCAACGCGATCCACTACAACTCCAAGCGGGCCAAGGGGCCGTTCATCAAGATCAACTGCGCCGCGATCCCGAAGGACCTGATCGAGTCGGAGCTGTTCGGCTACAAGAAGGGGGCCTTCACGGGGGCGCAGACCGACAAGGAAGGGCTGTTCGAGATGGCGGAGGGGGGCTCGCTGCTCCTCGACGAAATCGGGGAAATGCCGCCGTACCTGCAGACGAAGCTGCTGCGGGTGCTGCAGGAGCGCGAGTACCGGCCGATCGGCAGCGATCGGATCGTCCGCGTCGACTTCCGGCTGGTCTGCGCGACGAACATCGACCTCGACGCGGCGCTGCGCGACGGGAAGCTGCGCGAGGATCTCTACTTCCGCATCAACACCATCACCCTGCGCGTCCCGGCGCTGCGCGAGCGCACGGAAGACATTCCGCTTCTCTGCGAGCACTTCCTCGAGAAGTACAAGACGCGCCATCAGCGCAACGTCAAGTCGATCGCGCCGGCGGCGTATCACGTGCTGATCCGCCACCGCTGGCCGGGCAACGTCCGCGAGCTGGAGAACGTGATCGAGCGCGGGGTGCTCGTGGCGAAGGGGACGGAGATCACCGTCAACGACCTGCCCGAGTCGCTGCGCACCGAGAGCGCGACCACCACCGAGTTCGTCATCCCGCCGCACCGCACGCTGGCGGAGATCGAAAAGATGGCGATCCTGCAGACGCTGCAGCGCACGAACTGGAACAAGCAGGAGGCGGCACAGATCCTCGGGCTGTACCGCCCGACGCTCTACAGCAAGATGAAGAAGCACGAGATCCAGGATGGCGGGAAGTCGGGCGCGCGTCGCGCCGCCAGCGCTGGCGCGTAGCCGCGGCGCGCCGCTGTCGGGGTCCGCTACTCATCCTTGCCGCGGGGATTCGGCTCTCGGCGATCGCCTGCCGCCTGCCCGGCCGGGAGCGGCGTGAACGTTCCGGCCGAAGCGAAAGCGGCGCGTGTCCCGTGGCACCCGTTTTGAAACACCCCCAGTGGACAAGGAGGCGACGTGGAAGAACGATCGCGTGTATTGCTGGCGACCCTCATCGGGGCAGTCGCCGGCGGCGTGTGGGGCTGGCTGTATCTGACCGAGGGCGGCGCCCGGGTGCGGACGCAGATCGAACCCAAGCTCGACGATTTCATCCGGGAGCTGGGGAACGTGCGCGGCACCGTCGACAAGGCCCGGACCGCGGCCAACGAGGGCTGGCGCTCGCTCAACGAGATCACCGGCGGCGCCCAGGGGCGCTGGTCGGCCTAGGGGGACACGAATCATGGACCTGCAGCCTCTGAGCGTTCCGTTGTGGATCATGGCGGTGGTGAGCGTGCTCCAGGCGCTGGTGTTGATCGGCGTCGGCGTCGCCGGCTACCTCGCGTATTCGCGCGTCATGACCCTCGTCAACGATCTCGAAGCGCGGCAGATCGCGCCGCTGCGCGAGAAGGTGGACGCGATCCTGGTGGACGTCAAATCGATCACCGCCCGGGTCAGCCAGCAGACCGAGCGGGTCGATCACGCGATCACCGGCACGATCGACCGGGTGGACGACACCGCGTCGCGCGTCCGCGCCGGCGTGCACGACAAAGTCAGCCAGGCGGTCGGCGTGGTTCGCGGCGTGCGCGCCGTGATCATGTCGCTCCTGCAGCGGGAATCACACGCGTAAGTTTTCTTTCAGGAGGCAGCACATGGCGTACGAATACGATCGATTCGAGAGGGAAGAAGGCGGCGGCTCGTTCCTGATGGGCCTGCTCGCCGGTACCGTGCTCGGCGCGGGCCTGGGCATGCTGTTCGCCCCGAAGTCCGGCTCGGAGCTGCGCTCGCAGCTCGGCACCCAGATCTCGGATTCGACCGGCCGTCTCCGCGAGGTCGCGGACCAGGGCTACCAGCAGGCGAGCGAGAAGGTGAGCCAGATCGTCGATCGCGGCCGCGAGGCCTATGACCGCGCGCGCGGGACCATGGCGGCGGCAGGCACGACCGGGACCGGCACCGACCGCACCGCCGGCGGCAACACCGGCACCGGCGCGACCGGCAACCTCGGCTCGACCGGCAATATCGGCTCGACCGGCAACTACGGAGCGTAGCAGCGGTCGGCTGTGACATGACGGAACAGCGCGCACGCCAGGTGGCCAACGTGGTGATGGCGGCCGCGGCCCTCGGGGCCGCGGTCTTCGTCCTGCGCACGCCGAGGCTCCGCCGGATGGCCTGGCAGCTCGCGCGGCAGTACGCCGCCGGGCCGCTCGCCGCCTGGACGGCCACTACCGTTCGCGACGCCTGGGACGCCAGCCGTCCGCGCGCCGCCGCGGACCAGCCGGCGAACGTGCCGTCCACGTTCGCGGGCTAGAATGGCGGCGTGATCGCGCGCCGCGCGGTTCTCCGCTTGTACGCGGAGATCCGCCTGACCCTGCTCGCCATCTGGCGTGGCGTCGTCGGGGTGTACAACAGCGAAGACCTGACGTTCGCTTCCTCGATCGCGTACTACACGCTGCTCTCCCTCTTCCCCTTCTTCCTGCTCGCATTCTCGGTGCTCGGCAGCGTCACCTCGGATCCGGCGGACCGCGCCGGGATCTTCGAGTTCGTCCTGCGCTACTTCCCGCGGCAGTTCGAGTTCGTCACGCAGCAGCTCGACGCGATGCAGCAGAACACCGTGCGGCTGGGCATCGCCGGCACCCTGCTCATGATCTGGGCGGCGATGGGCGTGTTCGGCGCCATCACCTCCGCGGTCAACCACGCGTGGGGCGTCGAGAAGCAGCCCAGCTATCTCAAGCACAAGTTGATCTCGTTCGTGATGCTCGTCGCCGCCAGCCTCCTGCTCCTGATCGGCCTGCTGCTGGTGAGCGCCGTCAACGTCGTCGAAGCGCGGTGGTTTGCCGTCGTCGCCGCCCGCGCGCCGCAACTGTCGGTGCTGCACCACTTCGCCGTGCGGTGGGCGACGACCGTCGTCTTCATCCTCGTCGTCGGCTTGATCTTCTACTTCGTGCCGAACGCAAAGGTCCGCTTCCGCGACGTGTGGGTCGGCGCCGTCGTCACCGGCTTGCTGTGGCGCGGGGCGCTGTCCGGCTTCTCCTGGTACGTCCACGACATGGCGCGGTTCAACCGGCTCCATGGATCGATCGCGGCAGTCGTGGTGTTCCTCGTATGGATTTACATCTCGGCGGTACTGCTGCTCTACGGCGTCGAAGTGACGGCGGCCAACGCGCGGCTGCGGCGCCACCGTCCCGACGAGATTCCGGCGGCTCCGGCGCCACGCGTGTGACGAGGGTTCCATGGTTCGCATGATGTGGCTGGTGCTCGCGGTGCTGCCGGCGTCCGCGATCACGCTGATCTCCGTCGCCGACGAGATCAAGCTGGGACGCGAGGCGCAGAAGCAGGTCCGCGCCTCCACGCCGCAGGTCCAGGGCAGCACCGCGTCGTACGTCAGTTCGCTCGGCCGGCAGCTCGCCGCCAGGGCGGGCGGGCCGAAGTATCCCTACGGCTTTTCCGTCGCCAACTACCGCGACTTGAACGCGTTCGCCCTTCCCGGCGGACCGGTCTGGGTGCATCGCGGCGTCCTGCAGGCGGCGCGGAACGAGTCGCAGCTGGCGGGTGTCCTCGCGCACGAGATCGCGCACGTCGCGCGCCGGCATGCGGCGCAGCAGATCTCGAAGGGGATGATCGCCAACGGCCTCCTCGGCCTGCTCGGCGCGGTGCTCGGCAACACCGGCGGCGCGCGGACCGCGCAGACCGGCGCGCAGGTGATCGCCGGCGGCTACCTGATGAAGTTCAGCCGGGACGACGAGCGTGACGCCGACAAGGCGGGGGTCGACATCCTCCGCCGCGCCGGGTGGGACCCGCGCGGACTCCTCGAGTTCATGGAGATCCTCCGGGAACAGGGCGGACGCGATCCGAGCTCGGTGGAAGTCTTCCTCTCGACGCACCCGTCGCCGGCCGAGCGCGTCCAGCAGTTGCGGGCGCAGCTCGCGCGCGTGAAGCGGGGCGGCCGCCGCGACAGCGCCGCGTTTCAACGCGTCCGCGCCACGCTCGGCAGAATGCCGCCGGCGCCGCGCATGCCGCGCTAGGCGGGATCGAGATCGCGCGGCGATGGTCCGTTGAACACGCCGCCGAACTTGTCGAACCGCGATCCATGGCACGGGCAGTCCCAGCTCGAGGCCGCCGGGTTCCAGGCGACGATGCAGCCGAGATGGGGGCAGACGGCGGAACGGCGGTGCAGCGTGCCGCGTTCGTCGCGGTACACCGCCAGCTTCCGCCCCGATTCGACGATCACCGCGCCGTTGTTCGGCGTGATCTGATCGACCGAGGGCACGTCGCCGGGCGTGAGCCAGGCCTTGTACTGGAGCGCGACGTTGAGGTTCTCCTTCACCCACTCGACCACGGCACCGGTGCGCACGCGCGCGGGATCGTAGAGCTCGGTCCACGGGTTCTCGCGCCGGAGGATCAGATCGGCGATCAGCATGCCGCCGATCGTGCCGTGCGTCATCCCCATGCCGGAATCGCCGGTGATGACGTAGACATTGTCCGCGTCGAGCGGATTGCGGCCGATGTAGCCGAGGCCGTCCACGGTCTCCATCACCTGGCCGGACCAGCGGAATTCCACCGTGCCGGCGGATGGGAAGCGCTCGCGCATCCAGCTCTCGAGGGCGGCGAACCGCGCGTCGGCATCCTGCGCCTGCCCGGCCTTGTGATCCTCGCCGCCGACGATCAGGATGTCCACCGGCTCGCTGTTGTCGCCGCCCAGCTCGGCGTTGCTGGTGCGGTGCAGGCGGACGTAATGATAGGGATCCTCGGTATCCCAGTACAGCGCCGGCGTCACCGTCCCGGGTTTCACGCGCGCGCCGACGGCGTAGGTGTGATACGGCGCCTGCTTGGTGTGGATGGCGACGAGATCGTTGAACGGCGAGTTCGTCGCGATCACGATCGACGCCGCCCGGACCGCGTGACCCGCCGCCGTCCTGACGCAGGCGCGCTCGCCGCCGATCACCTCACGCGCCGCCGACTCCGAATGGATCTGCCCGCCGCGCCGCTGCACGGCCGTGGCGAGGCCGTTGAGGTACTCGAGCGGATGGAACTGTCCCTGCGCGGCGAAGCGCAGGCAGGGGCCGCTGTCGAAGCCCGTCACCGGCGCGTGCGGCAGCCGGGTGACGCGGGCCCCCGCGGTCCGCGCCGCTTCGAGCTCCTCGTCGAGCGTCGATTCCTTGTCCTCGCGGCCGAGGAACAGATAGCCGTCGAGACGCTCGAAGCGGCAGTCGACGTGCTCGTCGACGCAGATGCGCTGGATCGCGTCGATGGCGCTGGCGTGGCTCTCGCAGGCGAGCCGCGCGCCGTCGGGACCGTGCAGCCGCAGCATCTCCTTGAAGGTGTCGTCGATCACCGACGAGAGGTGCGCGGTCGTCACCGCGGTCTGGCCGTTGCCCACCGCGCCCGCGTCGATCACCACCACCGACGCCCCCTCGCGCGCGAGCAGGTACGCCGTCGTCAGCCCGGCGATGCCGGCGCCGACGATGCAGACGTCGGCGTTCGCGTCGCGCGTCAGCGGCGACGTGGACGGACGATGGCTGGTCTCTATCCACAGGGACGTGCTCTTGGGCATCGCTCACCAGCCGTAGCAAAACAGGCTCCGTACGGCAGGACAGGGAGGTCCGAAGACGCTCCCTGCAGCCTTGTGGCAGGCAGTTGTTGGCGAGGTGGTTGCCCCGGCGGAACACCTGGGCGGCGGGCCCGGCCGCTTGTGACGACCGGACGCTGTTCTATAGAGCATTCGGAATGCCAAGTCGAAACGCGGGGAAATGCGGCGGAATCGGGAGTACAGCCTCGTCAATAGCACGCGGCTGACTCTCTGATGGGTAGCCGGCTCCACACGTGAGTCCCGATCTACCTCAACCTCTCGGCTAGGAGGCTTTGAGACGTTCGTCGAGCGGCGTGACGCAGTTGTCGCAGGTGCCGCAGCGGTCGAACCCGTCCGCCTCGGCGAAGTTCTCCAGCAGGAGCTTCCACCGGCAGGCCGCACTCTGTGCGTATCGGGCCATGCGTTCCAGCTTGTTCCGATCGGCGTCCTGCCGCGCGAGATACTCGGCGGCGATGGCGTCCACGTCAGCAGTACCGAGTTCCCTCGCCATGGCCCGGATCGAGCGCACCTTTGTCCTGGGGACGCCGGCCACCTCGTCCGCGTCCCCCGCCGCGCAGACGGCCGCGACGGCATCGCGGCCGGGATACTTGCCGCCGTTGAAGAACTGGTGCGTGCGGCGGTCCTCGACCTTGTAGAGCAGCACGCACGAGGCGGGATCGCCGTCGCGTCCGGCGCGTCCGGACTCCTGGTAGTACGACTCGAGCGAGCCCGGCATGTCGTAGTGCACCACGAACCGGATCTCCGGTTTGTCGATCCCCATGCCGAACGCGTTGGTGGCGACGATCGCTTTCAGGTCGCCGGCCATGAAGCGGTCCTGCGTGTCGTGGCGCGTCCGGGCCGCGAGGCGGCCGTGATACTGCTCGACCGCCAGCCCTTCCGCCGCCAGCAGCCGCGCGGCCTCCTCGCAGTGCTTCACCGTGGCGACATAGACGATGCCGCTGCCGTCCAGCGATCTCAACAGGTTCACGAGCGTCTGCTGCTTCTTGATGTCCGACGCGGTGTGCTCGACCGAGTAGCGCAGGTTCTCGCGGTACACACCGAGGTTGATGATCGCCGGACGTCGCAGCCGCAGCTGGCGCGCGATATCGTCGATCACCCGGTGCGTCGCGGTCGCCGTCAAGGCCAGGACCGGCGGATGCTTCAGCCGCGTGATGGCCGCGCCGAGCGACAGGAACGCGGGGCGGAAGTCGTGCCCCCACTCGGACAGGCAATGCGCTTCGTCGACGACGAACAGATCCACCTGCGTCGCGCGCAGCGTCTCGAGAAACGATGGATCCTCGAGCCGCTCCGGGGTGGCGAACACGAAGTCGACGCCGCCGCCGCGAATCTCCTCGAGGATCGCTTCCACGTCGGCGGCGGGAACCGTCGAGTTCACGGCCCGCGCGCGGACGTTCAGCTCGGCGAGCTTGTCGGCCTGATCCTTCATCAGCGCGATGAGCGGCGACACGACGATCGTCGTGCCGGGCAGGTGAAGCGCCGGAAGCTGGTAGCAGAGGGACTTGCCGGCGCCGGTCGGCATGATGGCGACGGTGTCGCGGCCGGCAACGATCGACTGGATGACTTCGCGCTGCCCGGGACGGAACTCGGAGAGTCCGAAGGTCCCGTGCATGAGGCGCTCGAGAGACTTGGCGCGCGGCACGCTGCCCGATCGAGCAACGGCTGTGCCGATCAGTAGTACTGCGCGAGCGTCTCGCGCCGGCTCTCGACGAGGCGGCGCACCGGGATGAAGAGCAGATAGCTGACGCACAGCGCGAGCACGCACCAGCCGAGCATGAGCAGCGGCACGAGATCCGGCCGCTGCATGAGCCGCAGCGCGAGGACGGTGAAGAGCGCCGGTGGGGCGATCGCGGCGGCGAACGCCAGCATGCCGAGCAGGCCCGCCGCCTGATGGGCATTGCTGCTGTTGCCGATGCTGTTCAGGTCGACGGTCTTGGGAAACACGGCGGAGAGCGCCGCGGCCGCCGGGGCGATCAGCGCGTACGTGGCGATCACCGCCAGCACGAGCGCCGCCCATGGCCCGAGCGGTCCCGGCGAGAACATCAGCGCCGGAATGAGCAGGCAGAAGACGCCGGGAATCGCTGCCGTGAGCCCGTTGCCCACCGCTTTCCCGAGCAGCAGCTCGTGGACGCTCAGCGGCAGCAGCATCTGGCGCGTGAATCCCGCCTTGTCGATCGCGAACTGATTCATCGCCAGCGGGATGAGCGCCAGCAGCGACGCGAACGTGCCGAAGGCCGCGAGACCCAGCCCGTTCTGCCCGTCGAGGCCGGGGAGCGGCATGCGGCCGCTGCGATACGCGAGGCCGCCGAGCAGCAGCGGCATGAGCAGCGCCGATCCGATCGACGCCCGTCCGCGCGGCGTCCGCAGCGCCAGCCGCAGCTGCGTCATCGCCACCGCGGACGCGCCGGGGCTCAGCCCCGGGACGACGCGATCCCACAAGCCGCCGAACGATCCCGCGCGGCGCGCGCCGAGCGAGACGGGCATGTCGAGCACGCGCCGGTAGGCGACGAACCCCGCCGCCTGCACCCCGAACGCGATCAGCACGAGCGACGCCAGCGGCGGAAATCCCTCCAGCGGCGAGCGCGTGCCGCCGACGGTGGCGTGGCGGTACATCTCGGAGGGAATGTAGGGCAGCGATCGGACGGCGAGGCGCTCCAGCCGCGTCGGCGGCAGCGCGGCGCGCTCGGCCCGCGTCAACCGCCGCCCGCCTTCGCGCTCCTGGCGCAGGAGGAACTGCGGCGCCATCGCGATCAGCGGAATGATCAGCACCACGACCAGCATGACGATGTCGCCGCGGCGGCGATCGCGCAGCAGCAGGTGCACGAACGACGAGGCGAGCGAGGTGAGCCCCATCACGAAGAGCATGAACGCCACGCCGGCGAGCAGCGCGATGGCGGCGGCGGCGAACTTCAACCCGACCGCGAGCCCGATCGGCACGCCGATCACGACCGGAACGATCAGCACGATCCACGGGTCGGCGATGGCGCCGCCCATCTGGCCGATGTAGAGCCCGAGCCGCGGAATCGGCAGGAGCAGCAGGCGGATGACGCTGCCGCTGTCGCGCGTCGGCAGGACGATCGGGCCGATGAGCGTGAGCGCCAGCGCCAGGAGCAGGAAGTAGCGAATCAGCTCCATCGTCACCAGCCAGTCGCCGGTGGCGAGACCGAACCCGGCGGTCATGCCGAGGATGAGGAGGAAGATGCTGGTCGGGATGAGCAGCACCATCGCCATGATCGGCCCGAGCTTCTCGGTGGCGACCGAGAAGCGCTCGAGCGTGTCGCGCGCGCCGGTGCGCTCCAGCGAGTTGACCAGGACGCGGAAGCGCATCCACAGGAACGCGCGGAAGATGCGTCCCATCAGAGCCAGTTCAGCTCCGCCGCCGGCCGCTCGCCGCCGACGAGCTCGATGAACAGCTCCTCGAGCGTCGCGGTGCCCTGGGCACCGCCACGCACCTCGTCGATGCGCCCCTGCGCGACGAGCCGCCCGTCGGCGATGACGCCGATATGCGTCGAGAGCCGCTCGACGATTTCGAGGATGTGGGAGGTGAGGAATACCGTGCCGCCGCGGGCGACGAAGGCGTGCAGCAGATCCTTGATCTGGCGCGAGGCGACCGCGTCGATCCCCTCGAACGGCTCGTCGAGGAACAACAGCCGCGGCGCCGGCAGCAGCGCCGCCGCCAGCGACAGCTTCTTCCGCATGCCGTGCGAGAAGTCGGCGACCAGCGTCGTCGCGGCGCCGATCAGATCCATGAGCGAGAGCAGATCGGACGAGCGGGTCTTGTAGGTCTCGGCGGGCATGCCGTGCACCTGCGCGACGAAGCTGAGCGTTTCACTCGCGGTGAGGCGATCGAAGAGCGCGAGATCCTCGGGCACCACCCCGACCCGGCGCTTGATCTCGACTGCGTCGCCCGCGGGATCGAGACCGAGGATCCGGATCTCGCCGCCCGACGGGCGGAGCAGGCCGGTGAGGCACTTGATCGTCGTCGATTTGCCGGCGCCGTTGGGTCCGAGGAAGCCGTAGAAGCTGCCCACCGGCACCCGCAGGTCGATCCCGTCCACCGCGCGCTTCGATCCGAACGTGCGCGAGAGCCCGCGGGTCTCGACGGCGAATTCCATGACTTCGCGATTGTATGTCAGCATGGGGCCATGAACCGTCTGGCACGCGAGCGGAGCCCGTACCTGCTGCAGCACGCGGGCAACCCGGTCGACTGGTACCCGTGGGGCGAGGAAGCGTTCGCGAAGGCGCGCCGCGAAGACAAACCGATCTTCCTGTCGATCGGCTACTCGACGTGCCACTGGTGCCACGTGATGGAACACGAATCGTTCGAGAACCGCGAGGTGGCCGACGCGCTGAACGCCGACTTCGTCTCGATCAAAGTCGATCGCGAGGAGCGGCCGGACGTGGACCGCGTCTACATGTCGTTCGTGCAGTCGACCACCGGGTCGGGCGGCTGGCCGATGACGGTGATGCTGACGCCCGATCTCAAGCCGTTCTTCGGCGGCACGTACTTTCCGCCGGCGTCGAAGTGGGGGCGTCCCGGGTTCCTCGATCTGCTGCACGAGATCTCGCGCGTGTGGAAGCACGATCGCGCGAGAGTGGACTTCGCCGCCGCGGAACTGTTCGACCGGCTGAGAGCCGTCACCGGCGCGGACGGCCGCGCGCATGCGGAAACGGCGCTGGCCCCGCCGGACGCGCTCGCCGAAGCGGTCCAGCAGTATCAGGCCGCCTTCGATCGCCGCCACGGCGGGTTCGGGGAGGCGCCGAAATTCCCGCGTCCGTCCGAGCTGCTGTTCCTGCTCCGCGAGCACGCGCGCACCGGCGCCGACGTGCCGCTGGCGATGGCGGTCGAGACGCTTCGCGCGATGGCCACCGGCGGGATGCGCGACCATGTCGGCGGCGGATTCCACCGTTACTCCGTGGACGCGGAGTGGCGCGTGCCGCACTTCGAGAAGATGCTGTACGACCAGGCGCAGCTCGTCCTGGCATATCTCGAGGGGGCGCAGGCGTCGGGCAACCAGATGTTCGCCGCGGTGGCGGAGGACACGCTCGCCTACGTGCTGCGCGACATGCGCGATCCGCGCGGCGGATTCTATTCGGCCGAAGACGCCGACAGCGTGCCGCTCGACCTCGCCGGTGCCGCCCCGGCCGACTCGGGCGTGAAGAAGGAAGGGGCGTTCTACGCGTGGAGCGACGCCGAAATCGCGTCGCTCCTCGGCGGCGACGCCGGCGTCGTCCGGCGCAGGTTCGGCATCAGGCCGGAGGGAAACGCGCCGAACGACCCGCACGACGAGTTCAAGGGGCAGAACATCCTGTACACCGCGGCGTCGATCGACGAGATCGCCGCCGAGACGGGGCGCTCGCAGCAGGAGGTCGTCGACGTCCTCGGCCGCGCGCGGCAGGTGCTGTTCGACGCGCGCGCGCGGCGTCCGCGTCCCCATCTCGACGACAAGGTGCTGACGTCGTGGAACGGCATGATGATCGCCGCGTGCGCGCGCGCGGCGCGGGTGCTCCCGGAGCGTCCGCACGCCGGCGCATGGCTCGAGGCGGCCCGCCGCGCCGCCCAGTTCATTCGCGAAACGATGTGGCGCGCGGCGGATGGCACGCTGCTGCGGCGCTGGCGCGACGGCGAGGCCTCGATCGAGGGCTACGCCGAAGACTATTCGGCGCTCGTCTGGGGGCTGCTCGAGCTGTTCCAGACCGACGGCGATCCGTCGTGGCTCGACTGGGCGCGCGAGCTGCAGGAGCAGCAGGACGCGCGTTTCTGGGATGACGCGGAAGGCGGCTGGTTCAGCACCACCGGACACGATCCGTCGGTGCTGCTGCGGCTGAAAGAGGACTACGACGGCGCCGAGCCCTCCGCCAGCTCCGTGTCGGTGCTCAACCTGCTCACGCTCGCGCATCTGCGGGACGACGAGGAGGCGCGGCGGAAGGCGGAGCGCACGCTGGCGCGCTACGGCGAACGCGCCGGACGCGCGGCCCGCGTCATCCCGATGATGCTCGCCGGGCTGTCGACGTGGCACGCCGGCGCGACGCAGATCGTGATCGTCGGCGAAGACGGCAGCGATCTGACGCGCGAGATCGCGCGCCACTACCTGCCGTTCGCGCTGACGATCCCGGTGCGGCCGGGGGCGCAGCAGCAGGCGCTCGCGCGCGCGCTGCCGTTCGTCGCCGCCATGCGCCCGCTCGAGGGAGCCGCGACCGCGTTCGTCTGCCGCGATTTCACCTGCCGCGAGCCGGTGTCGGACTCCGGCGCGCTCGCCGAGCAGCTCCGGCGGACGGCATGACCCCGCTGCAGGTCTCGCTCACCGACGATCAGACCCGCGCCGCCTTCCGGCTGTCGCACCCGAAAGGGAACATCATCACCGCCGACATGGTCGCGGCGCTGACCCAGGCGCTGGATTCGCTGGCCGGGAGCCCGCACCTGAAACTGATCACGATCGAAGGGGCAGGCACGGACTTCAGCTTCGGCGCCAGCATTCCCGAGCATGCCCCCGGCGAGATCGACCGGGTGCTGCCGCAGATGCACGCGTTGCTCTTCGCGCTCCTCGACTTTCCCGCGGTCACGGCGGCCATCGTCCGCGGCCGCTGCCTCGGCGGCGGCTTCGAGCTGGCGCTCGCGTGCGACTTCGTCTTCGCCGAGCGGACCGCGGTGTTCGGCCTGCCCGAGATCGCGCTCGGCGTGTTTCCGCCGGCGGCGTCCGCGCTGCTGCCGGCACGCGTCGGGCTCGCGCGCGCCACCAGCGCGATTCTCACCGGCGCCGAGCGA
Source organism: Vicinamibacterales bacterium (assembly GCA_035699745.1). Lineage (NCBI taxonomy): Bacteria > Pseudomonadati > Acidobacteriota > Vicinamibacteria > Vicinamibacterales > Vicinamibacterales bacterium. The sequence goes on along the minus strand of DASSPH010000099.1, from coordinate 87,529 downwards.
TCGGCGGACGAGTGGTTTCGCGGCGGTCTGGTCGAGCAGGTGTCGGAGCCGGGCCGCGTCGCGGCCGATGTCGACGCCTGGTTCGAGCGCCACCTGCGCGCACGGTCCGCGTCCGCACTGCGCCACACGACGGCCGCCGCCAGACTCGCGTTGCGGCAGCACGCCGGAGCCCTGCTGCCGGAGCTCGAGCGGCTATACTTGGGGGAGTTGATGGGCACTGCCGACGCGGCCGAAGGCATCGCCGCCTTCCTTGCCAGGCGGGCGCCGCGCTGGACCGATCGGTGAGGGGCTGATGGAATTCGACGTCGAAATCGTGCTCCGCGAGACGAACAACGCGGTCACCGAGCGGATCGCCCACGGCACCGAGCCCCGCGCCTGGGGCGAGCTGGACGTCGAAACGGTCCTGAAGCAGATCCTCCTGGCGATCGATCGCGTCAAGAATCCCACCGACGGCGCCCGCCACGTCGCCTTGCGCGGCTTCAGCTGGATCGTCGAGCCGCTCGGCTCGGCCGGCCACGAGGTAGTGATCGCCATCGAGATCCCGATGGGGGCGGCGGTCGCCGGTCCGTTCGAGATCGATCAGGAGCGCCTCGATCGGATGATCCGCCGGGTCATCGCCGCCGCCGCGCCCCCTGGGTCCACCGTTCACTAGCGAGCCAGATCCGTGGCGGCGATGACAAAGTCGTCGTCTCATTCGCGCGCGCCGGCGCGATTTCGTTCGGAAATCCGCCCATTTCCCCCGGCACTGCAATTGCCCTCCGCGGGAACGGAATGAAACTGCCGTTCCGCGTTCTGGTCCTGGACGACGACGAGCATGCCCTGACCGGCATGGGGGAGCTGGTGCGCTCGGCGGGCCACGACGTCACCGAGGCCGCCACCTACGACGCCGCGAAGCAGTTGCTCGCGGTCGGCCCGTACGACCTGCTGATTTCGGACGTCCGCCTGCGCTCGTTCAACGGCCTGCACCTGGTGATGCAGACGCGCGTCGACTACCCCGACATGGCGGTCATCATCGTCACCGGCTACGAGAACCCGCTGATCGATCTCGAGGCGCATCGCTACCACGCCGAACTGGTGCGCAAGCCGATCAAGCCGGCGGAGTTCGTCGCGCTCGTCAACGAAGTGCTCTCGGGCGTGCGGCGCCAGCGCCGCTGGCCGCGCAAGCGCGTGCAGGGCGGCTTCCGCGTGTTCGTCAAGGGACGGCCCGCCGCCGTGGTGGACGTGTCGTACGGGGGCCTGCGGCTGGAAATGGCGGAATCGGTGCCGCTGCCCGATCGCTTCGACGTCGAGGTCACCGGCATCGGCCTGCAGCTCGAAGTGCAGCCGGTGTGGTCGCACCCGCAGGACGCCAACGGCACGCTCATCGGCGCGACCCTGGCGGCGGAGCACTCCGCCTCCGCGCAGACCTGGCGCGCCATCGTCGATCGCCTGAGCGCGTAGGCGATCTGGTAAGTTAGCGGCGTGCTCCGCCGCGCCGCCGCTGTCCTCCTCCTCTCCCTGACTGCCTCGCTGTTCGCCTCGCAGCCGCCGGCATTCCCGCTGGAGGAAGTCAGCGCCGCGCAGTTGCAGGAGTGGATGGCGTCCGGCCGTTACACGGCGCGCCAGATCGCCGAACTGTACTTGCGGCGGATCGAGGAAATCGATCGACAGGGCCCGGCGCTGCGCGCGGTGATCGAGGTCAACCCCGAGGCCCTGACGATCGCCGAGTCGCTCGACGCGGAGCGCCGCACCAAGGGGGCGCGCGGGCCGCTCCACGGCATTCCCGTGCTGATCAAGGACAACATCGACACGGCCGATCGGATGCTGACGACCGCGGGGTCGCTCGCGCTGGAGGGATCGCGTCCGGCGAAGGATGCGTTCATCGTCGAGCGGCTGCGCGCCGCCGGCGCCGTCATTCTCGGCAAGACCAATCTCAGCGAGTGGGCGAACTTCCGTTCGACCAAGTCGACCAGCGGATGGAGCGCGCGCGGCGGTCAGGTGAAGAACCCCTACGTGCTCGACCGGAATCCCTGCGGCTCCAGTTCCGGCACGGGCGCGGCGATTGCCGCGAACCTGGGTGCGCTCGGGGTCGGCACGGAGACGGATGGATCGATCGTCTGCCCGTCGGGCGCCAACGCCCTGGTCGGGATCAAGCCGACGCTGGGTCTGGTGAGCCGGGCGGGCATCGTCCCGATCGCCCACAGCCAGGACACCGCGGGACCGATGACCCGCACCGTCGCCGACGCGGCGCTGCTGCTCGGCGCCATCGCGGGGGAGGATCCGCGGGACGCGGCGACGCGCGGCAGCCGTCCGCACGCGGCTCGCGACTACACGCGCCACCTCGACGCCGCCGCGCTGAAAGGGGCGCGCATCGGCGTCGCGCGCAAGCAATACTTCGGCTACAGCCCGGCCGCCGACCGGCTCGTCGATCGGGCGATCGCGGACATGAAGGCGCAGGGGGCCGTGATCGTGGACCCGGCGGACATTCCCACCGCGGCGAAGATGGACGGCTGCGAGATCGAGGTCCTGCTCCACGAATTCAAGGCCGACCTGAACGCGTATCTCGCCGCGCGCGGGCCGGCATCGCGCGTCCGTTCACTGCAGGATCTCATCGCGTTCAACGAGAAGGAGCGCGAGCGCGAGATGCCGTTCTTCGGACAGGAGCTGTTCGTCTCGGCGCAGAAGAAAGGGCCGTTGACGGCGCCGCGATACCGTACGGCGCGCGCGCAGTGCCGCAGCCTCGCGCGCGAGCAGGGCATCGACCTCGTCCTGCGGCGCCATCGCCTCGACGCGATCGTCGCGCCGACCGGCAGCCCCGCGTGGACCACCGATCCGGTCAACGGCGATCATTTCCTCGGCGCGAGCTCGACACCGGCGGCGGTGGCGGGCTACCCGAGCATCACCGTCCCTGCGGGACAGGCGCACGGTCTTCCCGTCGGCCTCTCGTTCATCGGCACCGCCTGGTCGGAGCCGAAGCTGATCGCCCTGGCCTACGCCTACGAGCAGGCCACGAAGCATCGTCGCCCGCCCGCCTTCCGGCCGTCGCTGGATCGCTAGTCGTCGCGGAGCGCGATCATCGGATCGGCCTGCGTGGCGCGGCGCGCCGGCAGCGCGCAGGCGGCGAGCGCGACCGCGATCTCGATCGCCGTTGCCGCCGCGAAGCTGGCCGGATCGGCGGGCGTGACGCCGAGAAGCATCCGTGCCGTGAGGCGCCCGGAGAGCGCGGCGAGCAGCAGCCCCAGCGCGGCGCCCGGAACGGCGAGCCGCGCCCCTTCCAGCATCACCTGCCGGATGACGTCCACCGGACGCGCGCCGAGCGCGACGCGAATGCCGAACTCGCGCGTCCGCTGCCGCACGGTGAAATACGTCACCCCGAACAGCCCGACGGTCGCGAGCAGCAGCGCGAGCGTGCCGCAGATCACCAGGAAGGCCGCCGCCGTGCGGCGCGGCCACATCTGCAGCTCGAGTTTCTGGTTCATCGGCGCCAGCGACGCGAAGGGCATCAGCGGGGCGAGTGAATGCACCGTTTCGCGTACGGCCGCCATTGCGGCCGCTTCCGATCCGGTGGTGCGGACGAGCACCGAGAAACCGCCGAAGTCCGCGGCCGCCATCGGACGGTAGAACAGCGGCTGCGCCGCACCTCCGACGTAGCCCGGCGCCACGTCGCCGGCCACGCCGACGACCTGGGCAGACGCGCGCTCGGCTCCGATCTTCACTTCCTGCCCGAGCGGGGATTCACCGGGCCACAGCCGGCGCGCCAGCGTCTCGTTCACGACGACCGCGTCGCGCTTCTCCAGATCGCCGGCGGTGAACTCGCGGCCGGCGCGCAGCGGCAGGCCGAGCGCCGCGAAGTGGCGCGGTCCGACCGCGTAGAAGACGGTCGGCTTGCAGGCAGTGACGGCGCAGTCCAGCGTGCGGCTCGACACCACCGCGGCGCGGGGCCAGCCGACGGCGAACGGCGCACGATCCGCGAGCGCGACCGTCGTGCCGGGGATCGCCGTGAGCCGCGTCTCGAGGTCGCGCGCGAACGCGGCCGCGCGCGCCCCTTCGAAGCCGTGCATGGACGGGTTCAGCTCGGCGACGACGAGCTGATTGGCCTGGAAGCCGAGATCGATCGCGGCCGCGTTCCAGAAGCTGCGGACGAACAGGATCGACGTGGCGAGAAACAGCGTGGAGCCGGCGATCTGCGCGGTGACGAACGCGCCGCGCGCGCGCGATCGCCGTCCGTCGCCGAAGGTGCCGAGCCGCATCGATCCGGCCAGGCTCCGGCGCGTCGCCTGCAGCGCCGGCAGCAGTCCCGGCAGAACGCCGGCGACCAGCACCATCACGCCGGTGAAGGCGATCAGCCGCCGATCGACGACGAGATTCAGCCGCTGCGGAATCGGCGCCGGCAGGCTGAAGGCGTCGAGCAGGCGTCCGCTCCACGCGGCGAGCACCAGCGCCGCCCCGCCGCTGAGGGCGGCGAGCACCAGCCCTTCTGTGATCAACTGGCGGACGATGCGGCCGCGACCGGCGCCGAGCGCGGAACGAATGGCGATCTCGCGCTGCCGCTCCGCGGCGCGGGCGAGCAGCAGCGCCGCGACGTTGAAGCAGGCAATCACCAGCACGATGCCGACGATCGACATCGCGATCCAGACGAACGGCGCCAGGCCGCGCACCTCGGGATGGCCGTCGCGCATCGGGAAGTATCCCAGCCTGCGCTCCCGTGTGTCTTTGGCATCGGCGGCGGGCGGAAGCTGCGCCGAGAGCGCTGCCAGGTCGGCCTGCGCCTGCGGCGTCCCGGCCCCGTCCGCGAGCCGCGCGAAGGCGCCGAGCCAGCGTTCCTCGTGGTTCAGCATCCGCGCGGGCAGCGCGAAGGCCGATGCCTTCTCAAGCGGCAGCCAGATATCCGGCGCGTACAACCCGCCCGGCCCCTGGAATCCGTCTGGCAGGACGCCGATCACGTTCACCGTCCGGTTGGCGATCACGATCGTGCGCCCGGCAATCGAGCCGCCCTCGAGACGCGCGCGCCAGAACTGATGGCTGACCACCGCGACCAGTTCCGTGCCGGCGGCGTCGGACGCGTCGATCAGCCGCCCGACGGCGGCGCGCGTGCCGAGCGCACGGAAGTAGTCGTCGGACACCATCAGCGTCCAGATCTGCTCCGCGCCCCCGTCGACCGACATCGCCAGCGGTATCCGCCCCTGTCCCGAGAACGCGTCGAAGACCCGGGCGTTCCGCTTGATCTCCGCCAGTTCGGCGTAGGAGAGCTGCCCGTAGGGATTCCCGGGTGAGGCGAGCATGATCCAGCCGAGACGGTCCACCCCCTTGAACACGAACGGGTGGAAGAGGAGCGCGTTGACGGCGGTAAAAGCGACGGCGTTCACACCGATGCCGACGGCGAGGGTGAGCACGGCGAGAGCGGAGAAGCCGGGCCGCCGGGCGATGTTGCGCAGAGCGTAGCGAAGATCGGCGAGGACGGCGTCCATCTGAGAGCTAGACGGAAGAGCGAGGGGCGAGGTTCGAGCTGCTACCGGTGACCGGTGACCGGTCACCGGTAACCGGTAACCGGTTCTGTCAGAATCAGAGTGAGCCGGGGTGGCGGAACTGGCAGACGCATCGGACTTAAAATCCGAAGGGCCCAAAAGGCCCGTGTGGGTTCGATTCCCACCCCCGGCAGTTAGAACCAACCACTTACCGCCGTTCGTCCTTCGGCGCGGTCGGCTCGAAACGGCCGGACTTTAACCTACCTTAACCGTCCGTCCCGGTGCGCTTCGGGAACTGGCGGACCTTCCCGCGTTGACGCTTCGGCTCGACTGCGGCCGGTCGATCGGTGAGCTTGGCGAGTCCCGCCTCGATGTCGCGCTCGGTGACGATGTCGTAGCGGTCGAACACGCTGCGCGTCTTATGCCCGGTGATCTGCATCGCGGTCTTTTCGGGCACGCCACGACGCACGAGATTGCGCACGGCCGTGCGGCGGAAGTCGTGGAGCAGCTTGCCGGGATATCCGGCCGTTTCCGTCGCCGTCTCCCAAACGCCTCGGAAGTCCTTTACCCGCTCCCCGTCACGCTCGACCACGAACGGCGAGACAATCTCAGCCGCCTTCAACTGCTCGTGTGCCTGCCACGCCGTATCAATCACCGTGACCAACTCCGGCAACTTGCCGTAAGGGAGCACGCGTCCCTTCTTGTTCTTCGTCGTGCCGCGATTGAGTCGGATCACCTTTGCCTCGCGGTCTACCTGCGACGATTGCATGGTCAGAGTCTCTGATTTGACGCGCATCGCGGTGAAGTAGGCGAGGGTGACGACGCCTCGAAGGTGGGCCGGCAGCGCCTCGCGCACGGCTTCAAACTCCGCTTGCTCAAGGAATCCGGTCCGGACGTTATCCTCCGCGAGCATCGACACGTGCGGCTTCGCGGTCAACGTGCCACCCTTCACCGCGAGCGAGAAACGCGCGGCGGATGATCGCCAGTTCGCGATTCACGCTAGCCGGAGCCGCGCCCTGTTCGAGCCGATGAAGCGTGTACGCGTGGACGGTATCGGTCGCAATCGTGACCATTCGCGTCTCCGGCTTCCAGCCATCCCATCCGCCAAGAGGTGCCTCTTGATCCGGATCACCGTCGAATTGAGCGACCGCTTACCGTTGATCTTGTACCCAAGGACGAGCACGACGTTGAGAACGGCGCGACGGCAAAGAAAATCCTGACGTTCTTGTGGCTGAAGCGTGACGCGTGGTAGGCGACTGACGAAGTTGCCAAGGGCGCCAAGCTGCAACGCTAGGCCGTCGGTCACAGCCTCGAACAGCTGCACAGCGAACGGTTGGTGCGCTACTGCACCGGCGGTGACGCGAAGGCGATGGGCCGGAGCGTGAACGCGAAGTTCTGGGCGGCGGGCGGCGATGAGCCAGTGCCGCCGACGGTGCGCGAGTTTGGCGCGCCGGGGATGCAGTGATGACGGAGAGGACGCGAGAGGCCGCGAACCGTTCCCCCCTTAAGGGGCGGAAGGTTGCGGCCGTCCCTTCGGAATAGTTGGGGAAGGGCGGAAGGGTCGTGCCTCCTTCCGTCGTCTACCGGCTCTTCCCAGCGGTTCCGCATGCCTTGAGCGCCTTCAGAGTGTCCACCGACCAGCGCACCATCAAGTCCCGGCCGTTGACGAGATGCGCCTTGATCCGACCGGTCGGCGTGTCAACGACGATGTCATGGACTACCGGATGAATGACGATTGTGTTTGGATCCGGAATGTCGATGCGTGCTCTCGACAGAGCCTTCACGCGAGGGCGCAGGGCCGGGCAGCTCTCTTCGGTGAATGTCTGCCGATTGACCACGACACGAGGGACAAGGGTTTCGAAGGCAGCCGTTCGATCCGCCATGTGCAACTTCAGCAGCTGATCTTGAATGGATCCGGCCGAGGGCAGGGTCAGCGTTGCAGTCAACCGGTCGCCGCGAGCCCCGGGGTCACGAATGACCGCGATGGTGAAGTGCGATTCCGGTACGCTCTGATACAGGTCGCGGTAGCTTCGGTATGCCACGATCTCCCCGGCATCAAGCCGCAACGGCAGCACCATCTCGAACGCCTTGTTGCGATGATCACTGAGCCAAGTCCAATCCTCGTTCGTCGGGGCGGCGACTTGGCTCCAGGGCATTATCAACGCCAGTATCAGGCTTCTTGCCAAAGTAGGTCTCCCTCACAGAACGCTTTTGGAGCCTACCACCGCCGCGCGCCGCCGACACTGGCCACCCGATGTCCACTCCACCAACCGTCGAACATCCGTGCGCGAGGCGCACGGGATTCTCACTGGCCTGGCCAACTTGAACTCCGGAGGGCCAACGGCCCGTGCCCACCCCCGGCACCAGCCTTCGCTCGCGTTGCCGCGCGAGCGAGGTTCGGCTGGCAGCCGTGCCGAAACTCCGGCGCGGGAACAGTCGGCGTTTCCCTTCTCCCCAACTCCGCCTGCCGTCCCGTCGTCAGAATGGGGAACGACATGGAGGTGTGGAGATGCGCACGTGGCTTCCGCTATTGGTTCTCGTCGGGATCGTGTTGAGCGTGGTGGCGTCGTCCCGGGCGTCCGCACAGGCGCAGAGCCCGCACGCCGGAATCACGGTCGGTGAGACGATCAGCGTGGCGTTCGAGGCGAACGGGGGCGGCCGCGACTGCACGGTCATCGACGTGCGCGGGGATTTCATCGGATGTCAGGCCCCGTCACCGGGAGTCGGGCGCCCCGCGGTCGAGCATTGGTTCAACCTCAGGCTGGTGGTCGCGCGGATCGACAGGCGCGTAGAGAGGTAGAGCCGGCCCGGGAGCGCGAACGCCCTCCTATCGAAGAGGCTGCGCCTGCAGGATGAGACCGTTGTGGTTGCTGATCAACGTGAAACCGCACGGGTCCGTCTTGTCGCGGATCGAAAACCAGTAGCCGGTCGCGGTCACGTCGAGCGTCAACTCCCACCCGGGCATCAACTCTGCGCCGGGCGCGAAGTTGAGCTTCTCGAGGAACGCGGCGGCGGCACCGGTCTGCGTGGCTGCGAAGGGTGACGAAGGCAGCTCACCCTGGCTCAGGTATTTCTTCGATGCACTCCCCGGCTGATTGGCTTCGAGGTTGTTGATCGTGCGCGCCGCCCGCACGCCCTCCTGACGCCTCGCCACCTGCTCGGGCGTCAGCGTGGCGCCGGGAACGCACTGCTGGGCGCCCGCCGCACTGACGTGCAGGACTGCCACTCCCAGCGTAAGAAGCGCGAGTCGTTTGATCATGCTCATCTCCCTCTAGTGGTGGTCGGGCGGGTAGACGGTCCAGGTACTCAGCCATTCGGGATCGACGACTTCTTCCCCCGTCGAGCGCAGCCGGTAGGTGCCGGGATCGGCGAGGCGGAAGGCTTCACGATCAAGCGGGACCCAGTGCTCCTCGCCGGCTGAATCGACGATCACGACGCCCTCGGTGGCGTTCGCCCGCAGCACCGTGCCGTGGAACTGCTCCTGCCGGACGACGTTGCCGCCGTGATCGACGTGGGTCACGCCGACCAGCAGGTGCGTTCCCACGAGTTCTGCCGCGAATTCCTCATCCGACGAGTCGCCCATGGTGTTCTCCATCGGGATGGGTGATCGATGGATGGCATCTTCTCACCTTCGTACGCTTGTGGCACGATTGAAGTTTGCCGAGGCGGCTGGCGTGCGCTGCGCGGACAGCGCCACGCGAACAGCATCGCCGACACTGACATGAACTGCCCCAATTGCGGCGCCCCGATGGCCCTCCTCGCGACTCGCCCCTGCTGGCAGTGCGGGCATTGCAGCACCGTGGTCTGTCCCGAGCCCGCTGCCGACGGCCTGCGGATGACCAGCGAACCGGGGCACGAGTGTCCCATCTGCCGGCAGCATCTCCTGCGCGCCGTGATGGACGATCGCGAACACCTCGAGATCTGCGAGCGCTGCAAGGGCATCCTGATGCCGCTCCGCGCCTTTGCCGAGACGCTGACGGCCAAGCGCCGCGCGGCAGACACGCCGAGCGTGACCCCAAGCCCCGCCGACCGCCGCGAGCTCGATCGGCAGACCGCCTGCCCGCGCTGCGGCAACGCGATGATCACCGACTGGTATTACGGCCCCGGCAACATCGTGATCGACACCTGCCCGCCCTGCCACCTCGTCTGGCTCGACGCCGGCGAACTGCAACGCGCCATCGACGCACCAGGCCGGGACCGCCGGCGGTAGCCGGCCGCTCGCCGCCAGCCCCCGATCACCCGATCACCCGATCACCCGATCACCCGATCACCCGATCGCCCGATCACCCGATGGCCCGATGGCCCGATGGCCCGATGGCCCGATGGCCCGATGGCCCGATGGCCCGATGGCCCGATGGCCCGATGGCCCGATCCGCGCCATGATACGCTCTTGTGTTTTGCCGCAGACGATGGCCGAGTCGCCGACATCCGCAGAGCCGCTGCTCAGCATCCTCATCCCCGTCTACAACGAAGCCCGCACGCTCCGCACCATCATCCGGCGCGTACTGGCCAGCCCGGTGGCGCTGCCGATGGAGCTGGTCTGCGTGGACGACGGCAGCCGCGACCGCTCGGCCGAGATCCTCGAGGGGCTGGCGGCGGCGGACCCGCGGATTCGCGTGTTCCGCCAGCCGCACAACATGGGCAAGGGGGCGGCGATCATCCGCGCGATCCGGGAGATGCGCGGGGACATCGGCCTCATCCAGGACGCCGACCTCGAATACGATCCGGCCGACTACCCGGCGCTCGTCGGGCCGATTCTCCAGGGGAAGGCCGACGCGGTGTTCGGCTCGCGGTTCGCGTCGGCGGGGCAGCGCAAGGTGCTGCTGTACTGGCACGGCGTCGCCAACCACTTCCTCACCTGGCTCACCAACATCCTCAACGACATCAACCTCACCGACATGGAGACCTGCTACAAGGCCGTCCGTGCCGACATCCTGAAGCAGACGCCCCTCTACAGCAACCGCTTCGGCATCGAGCCCGAGCTGACGACCAAGCTGGCGCAGTGGAACATCCGCCTCTACGAAGTTCCGATCAGCTATCACGGGCGCAGCGTGGCCGAGGGCAAGAAGATCGGCTGGAAGGACGCGGTGTCGGCGATCTGGACGCTGATCAAGTACCGCTTCGTCGACGATCGGTTCACCACGCACGACGGCTACTACGTGCTCCAGAGCATGCGGCGGGCGCGCGGGCTGAACCGCTGGATCCTGCAGCAGTTCCGCCACTACCTCGGCGGCCGGGTGCTCGAGGCCGGCTGTGGCATCGGCAACTTCACCGAGCTGCTGCTCGATCGCGAGCGGCTGGTGTGCGTCGACAACGACCCGCTCTACGTCGAGATGGCGAACTGGCGGCTCGGGCACCTGGAGAACGTGATCACGATCAAGGGGGATCTCTCGAATCCGGCGGTGTACGCCGAGCTCAAGCCGGAGCGGCTCGACACCATCGTCTGCCTCAACGTGCTCGAGCACATCGGGCCGGACGAACAGGTGCTGCGCGCCTACTACGATCTGCTCGAGCCCGGCGGCCACGCGATCATCCTCGTGCCGGCGCATCCGTCGTTGTACAGCGCCTGCGACGAGGCGCTGGGCCACGTGCGCCGCTACACCGAGCCGGAGCTGCGCGGCAAGATGCAGGCGGCGGGCTTCGAGCTGGTGAAGATGGACGAGTTCAACCGGATGGGGGTCCCCGGCTGGTGGATGAACAAGCAGCTGGGACGCCGCGATCTGAATCCGCGGCAGATGCGCTGGTTCGAGCGCCTGCTGCCGGTCGCCAAAGGGATGGAAGCGCTGCGCATCGGCCGCGGCCTCAGCCTGATCGGCGTCGGCCGCAAGCCGGCGTAGCGGCCGGGCGCCGCCGGGCGCCGATCACGAAGCGCGGTCTCGTCGCACACCGTGCTGCGCGCGTGGGAACGTCGCCGGGAGACCGCGGCGCGGATAGAATCACCGGATGGCGGATCGGAAATACCGCGCCGGCGATTCGATCGAAGATCTCTGCCGCGTCTGCAAGATCGATCGGATGCACACGGTCATCGTCACCGACACCGAAGGGCGCCCGCTGCGCGTCTCGTGCGGCTATTGCTCGAGCGAGCACAATTATCGCGGCGGTCCCTCCTTCGCTCGGGCCGAGAAGACGCCGGGCTCCGGAGGGCAGGCGCCGGTGGTTCGGCGTGAGACGAAGCCATCCCGCGACCCGTTCCCGCTGGTCAGCGATCGTGAAAGGACGGTTCCCCGCGTGAGCGCACAACAACCGGGCGACGTCGACATCGAGCTGCTGCTGCGGCGCATCATCCGCGAAGAGACGGGACTCACGCCGGTCGCGCCGGCGGAGAAGTGGCGGAACGGCCAGCTGATCCTGCGCCCCGGGACCGAGGGGCTCCAGGAGAAGAGCTGGCCGATCGAGACCTTCTTCCACAAGGTGGTGATGCTGCGCAACCGGCTGCGCACCCTGGAGCAGCAGATCAACGCCGCCGACCTGCCGGAAGACGCCAAGCTGAAGCTGCAGGGATACGTGACCGGCTGCTATGGCAGCCTCACCAGCTTCAACATCCTGTTCGCCGACGAGGACGATCACTTTCGCGGCAGCGGGACCGACTAGTCGCGCCGCCGCGACCGCGCGCCGCCGGGCCCGCGGCCGACGTGAGAGTCGAGACGAGGTTCGAGGGTCGAGGGTCGGCCGATCACGGATACAGCCAGCTCGTTTCCCAGCCGCCGCCGGCTTTCGTGTAGAGCAGCCGATCGTGCAGGCGGCCGGAACGGCCGTACCAGAACTCGATCCGCTCGGGGATGACGCGGATGCCGCCCCAGTAGGGCGGACGCGGGACGGATCCGTGGGCGAAGCGCTGCTCGACTTCTTCGAGGCGCGCATCCAGCATCTGGCGCCCTTCGAGCTGGGCGCTCTGCTGCGAGGCCCACGCTCCGAGCTGGCTTTCGCGCGGACGGTCGGCGAAGTAGGCGTCCGATTCGGCCGCGTCGATCAGCTCGATCGGGCCTTCGATGCGGATCTGCTCCTCCAGCGTCGGCCAGTACTGGCACAGCGACGCGCGCGGGTTCTCCTTCAGCTCGCGTCCTTTGCGGCTCTCGTAATTCGTGAAGAACACGAAGCCCCGCGCGTCCACGCCGCGCAGCAGGACGATGCGCACCGATGGCCGGCCGGCGGCGTCGGCCGTGGCCAGCGCGATGGGTGCGGTGTCGAGCCCTTCCACTCTCGCGCGCTCGGCGAGGCGCAAGTACAACGCGATCGGGTCAATCTCGGGCGCAGCGGTTGACATTTGCGCGATCTTCACACATTCCCGGCGGGCACGGAAGGTGCACTGGATCCTTGGTATTAAGGGGGTTGTTATGTTCCGCGCACTGCTGAGGCTGGTCGTCGTCCTCGTCCTGCTGGTCGCGGCCGGGGCATTCTTCCTCGGGTGGTGGGGAAGCAATCGCGCCGACGGGCCGCAGGTGTCCGGGCCTGCCGTCGGGACCACGGGACGCGTCGATACACAGAAGGCGAAAGAGGTCGGTGCGGAGGTCGGCGCCAAGACCGCGGAAGCCGCCAACCGCGCCGGCGCGATGCTCAACGAAGGGGCCCTGACGGCGAAAATCAAATCGAAGATGGCGCTGGACGATCTGGTGCGCGCCCGCAGCATCGACGTGACGACCTCGGGACAGGTGGTGACGTTGACGGGGACCGTGGCCTCCGAAGCCGAGCGGACGCGCGCGGTGCAGCTCGCGCGTGAGACCGCCGGGGTCGCGCAGGTGGTGGACCGCCTGACCGTCGTCCGGTAGTCCGGGCTCCGTTGATCCGGCAAACAGCCGCGAGCTTGTAGCAGATGCGATCGTGGCCGTTCTGGATCATCGTCATCGCCGTCGCCAGCGGCCCGTGGTTCGGCATCGCGCCCGAACCGCAGTGGTCGCGCGTCACGTGGATCCCGTTTCACGGGTTCGAGGACCGGCCGCGCGACATGCTGGTCAACGTCCTGCTGTTCGTGCCCTTCGGCTGGTCGTTCGCAAAGTCCCGGCCCGGGATGAGGGGCGTCCTCGGCGCCATCGCGGCGGCAGCCGCTGTCTCGATGGCGGTCGAGATCCCGCAGTTGTTCTTCAGACTGCGGGATCCCTCGGCGACGGACGTGCTGATGGCGCTGTGCGGCGCGGCGGCCGGCTCGCTCGCCGCGCAGTCCTTCTACCGGGGCGGCGCGGGGGACCCTGCACGCCGGAGCGAGACAGGCGACGGCCGCCGCCAGCAGGAGCAGCCCGGCAGCGGCTAGCGCTCCGGGCTGGGCGCCGAGCGCGAGACGGATCGCCAGCTCGCGGCGGCGATCGTCGACCACGCAGGCAGGCAGGTTGGCATAGGATGGACCGGTGGGACGCGACTCCGAGGACATCGACCGGCTGATCGCCGAACTGCACGCCTCGACGTCGGCGCCCAGGGGATCGGCGCTCGGCGATACCGCGCGGGTCGAGGGATGGCTGCGGCGGCTCGCGGACGCCGGGGGCAGCGACCTGCTGCTGGTCGCCGGCGCGCCGCCGTCGATCCGTGTCGACGGCCGCGTCCGCCCGCTCGCGGACGGCCCGATCGACGGCATCGACATCGAGGAAGCCGTGCTGCCGGCGCTGCCGCCGCACGCGCGCCGCATCTACCGGCAGTCGCAGATCGCCGACGGCTCGTTCCGCGTCCAGGGGCTGGGACGCTTCCGGATCAACCTGCATCGCGAGCGCGGCCGGGCGGCCGCCGCGCTGCGCGCGCTGCCCACCCGCGTCCCGCGGCTGTCCTCGCTCGGGCTGCCGTCGAGCGTCGAGCTGCTGACGCACCTGCCTCGCGGACTGGTGCTGATCGGCGGTCCCACGGGCTCGGGCAAGACGACCACGCTTGCCGCGCTGGTCGACGAGATCAGCCGCCGGGACGCGCGGCACATCGTCACCATCGAAGACCCGATCGAGTACGAGCACCAGCATCATGCCGGCGTCGTCGAGCAGGTCGAGATCGGCGTGGACGCGCCGGATTTCCCGACGGCGCTGCGCGCCTCGCTGCGGCAGGCGCCCGACATCATCGTCGTCGGCGAGATGCGGGATCCCGAGACGATGCGGATCGCGCTGGCGGCCGCCGAGACCGGCCACCTGGTGCTGTCGACCGTCCATACGACCGACGCCGCGTCGACGGTCGGACGGATCGCCGATTCGTTTCCCGACGAGCGGCAGAACACCATCCGGCAGGAGCTGTCGATGGCGCTGGCGGCGGTGATGGTGCAGACCCTGCTGCCGCGCACGGGCGGCGGCCTCGTGCCCGCGGCGGAGCTGCTGATGGTGAGCTACGGCGCGCGGCAGCACGTCCGCAAGAACGCGCTGCAGCATCTGCATCAGGAGATCACGATCACCCGCAAGCAGGGCTCGTTCACGTTCGAGGAGTCGCTGGCGCAACTGGTGCGCCAGGGCCTGATCGAGCGGCGCGAGGCGCTGGCGCGCGCGCCCCATGCCGAGGAACTCGAACAGTTGCTGGCGCGCGACATGGGTACAAAAGATGCTAGTCACGGGGCGTAGTGTTCGTCCGTCGTGACTTTTCAGGAGGCAGCTCATGCAGATGTTTCGTCGAATCCTCGCCACCACGCTCGCGGTGATGCTCTGCGCACCGGCGGCGTGGGCGCAGCAGACCCACGTCATCAACAAGTCGGCGCTCGACCAGGCGGTCCAGCAGCGCATCAGCCAGGATCAGGCGGACCGGGAAACGCTCCGCAGCTTCCTGAACGATCCGACCGTGAAGCAGGTGGCCGCGAAGGCGGGGCTGTCGACCGAGCGCGCCGAAGCGGCGCTGGCGACGCTGCAGGGGGATGACCTCCGCGCGGCGGCGAGCCAGGCGCGCGCGGTCAACCAGGACCTCGCGGGTGGTGCGACGGTCGTCATCACGACGACGACGATCATCATCATCCTGCTGATCATCCTGATCATCGTCGCCATCGACTAGTCCTTGCTGAAACGGGTCGTCATGGCCGTCGCGCTCTGCGCGGCGGCCGGTCCGTCCCCCGCGCTCGCGCAGCCTCCCTTACAGGTTCCCTACCTTCCGCAGACCGAAGCGCTCTGCGGCGGCGCCGCCGCCGCGATGGTGATGCGCTTCTGGGGCGCGCGCGACGTCTACGCGGACGCGTTCGCGCCGCTGGTGGACTGGTCGGCGGGCGGAATCCGCACGTCGGTGCTCGCGCGCGCGCTCGAGGAGCGCGGCTGGCGCCTGCTCGCGGGCGCCGGAGACCTGCCGCGCCTGCGCGCGGCGCTGACGCTCGGCCGCCCGGTCATCGCCTTGATCGAGGATCGCCCGGGACGCTATCACTACGTCGTGGTGGTGTCGGCGGCGGACGGAGGGCCGGTCGTCCACCACGATCCCGCGCGTGCGCCGTCGCGATCCTTGTCGGCGTCCGCATTCGACGCCCGCTGGAGCAAGGCGGACCGCTGGATGGCCGTCGTGCAGCCGCCGCCGCCGTCCGCTCCGGCGCCCGCGCCGGAGACTCCGCCCGCCTCTGACGCCAGGATCGATCCCCGCCTCACTCCCGCGTGCCAGTCGTCGATGACCGATGGGCTGACGAGCGCGGAGCGAGGGGACACGCGTGCGGCGCGTGCCGCGTTCGAAGCCGCGGCTGCGGCATGTCCCGGCGCCGCCGCGCCCTGGCGCGAGCTGGCGGGACTCGCGGCGCTCGCCAGGGACTGGGACGGCGCGGCCCGCTTCGCGCGGCGTGCGACCGCCGCGGACCCCGGCGATCAGCACGCGTGGCGCGTGCTCGCGACCGCGGAGTACGTGCGCCACCGCGATCTCGACGCGCTCAGGGCGTGGAACGCGCTCGGCGAACCGCGGGTCGATCTCGTCGAGATCCAGGGGCTGGCGCACACGCGCTACATGGTGGTGGCGAGCGCGATCGGCGTCGAGCCGCGGGCGCTGCTGACGCCTGACGCGCTGCGGCTCGCGCAGAAGCGCGTGCGCGATCTGCCGGCCGTCTCGACGGCGCGCGTCACCTTTCATCCCGTCGAGAACGGCCGCGCGCAGGTGGACGCCACGGTGGTCGAGCGCGCTCGCGCGCCGCGTACCTATCCCGCGTGGATCGGGCTCGGACTCGGCGCGGTCGCCAACAGCGAGGCCGCGGCGGCGTTCTCCAACGTGAGCGGCGGCGGCGATGCGGTGGAGATCGCATGGCGATGGTGGGAGCACCGTCCCCGCGTCGGCGCGTCCTACTCGGCGCCCGGTCCGGGAGGCGTCTGGACGATCGACGCGTTTCGCGAGACGCAAACGTTCGCGTCGGCGACGCGGTTCGAGGAGACGCGGACGAGCGTCGGCGCGGGCGTCGGCAACTGGCTGACGCCGCGGTTCAGGGTCGCGGGCGGCGCGGCGATCGATCGTTGGAGGGGCGCCGGCCGCGCCGCCTCGGCATCCGCGCGCGTGCAACTCTGGCCGGTGCTCGATCGGCTGCGCGTCGAGGCGGGCATCCGCGGCTGGCGCGGATCGCCGGAACGCTTCGCCACCGCCGACGCGCGCGCAGTCTGGCGATCGAACGCCGCGACGTCCGGGACGCTGTGGATGGCGGGCGGCGGCTATCAATTCGCGAGCGCGTCGGCGCCTGCCTCGCTCTGGCCCGGCGCCGACACGGGGCACGCGCGCGACGTGCTGCTGCGCGCGCACCCGCTGCTCGACGACGGCGTGGTGAACGGCCGCGTGTTCGGCCGCCGGATCGCGTTCGCCTCCGCGGAAGTGCAGCGGTGGGTGGAGCCGAAGGGACAGCGGCTGCTGCGGATCGCGCCGGCGGTGTTCATCGATCTCGCGCGCGCGGCGCGCGGCCTGCCGGCGTCCGACACGCGCCTCCATGCCGACGCCGGCGCCGGTCTCCGGATCGCCCTGCTCGGCTTCGGCGTGCTGCGCGCGGACGTCGCGCGCGGCCTTCGTGACGGCCGGACCGCGTTCTCAGTGGGGTGGCAGCGGTGACCGGCTGCAGCGTCGACCCAAAAACACAGAGGCTGCAGTCGTGACGCACAGAGGGCGCAAGGTTCACGAAGTCCTGCACCTCGACGCCGGCGCGGTTCGCGTGCTGCCCGCAAGCCGCTCGTCGCGCCGCAAGTTGGCCTGCGGCAGCCGCCGCCGCTAGTACCAGCGCTTCGCCCAGACGATCGAGACCGCGGCCTGGTGCTCCCAGTCCGGTCCCGTGTAGGGACGTTCCTGAATGTAGCCGCCGCGGATCGTCCACTCCGTCGTCAACCGGTAGCCGGCGGTGACCTCCAGCGTCGTGCGGTGTGCCACGAGGCCGGAGACGAAGAAGGGCGGCGACTGCGTGCGGACGATGCGGCCGGCGCCGAACAGCCTCGGCGTGATCGTCTGCACGGCCTGCGCATAGAACGACCGTGACGTGAACGTCGCCGTTCCCGCGCGGAATCGATCCTGCACCCACTCGCCGCTGAGACGGGTCTGGTTGAAGGCGTACTCTCCTTCGAGGTTGACCACCGTCGCCGTGCCGCGCGGGGCGGCGGCGGTCGCGCGGCGGTAGCCGCCGTGCGCGAACCCTGCCCCGACGCGGACGCCGGGGAGCGGCGAGACGCCGCCGCCGAGAATCGCCTGCGGCATCGCCGGCGGCTGGTCCGTCCTGCCCGGGGCGCGCGGCCGCGCCGGCGTCGCGTCGGTCACGCCGCCGCGCAGGTCCCACCGCGCGCCGGACGCGCTGACCATGGCGCCGATCGGATAGCCCGCGGTGATCGCATTCAGCCGCTCGAACGCGGCCTCGAAGCGCGGCAGCGCGGCCACGTAATAGAACACCGGCGCGATCGTCGGATTGATGTCGGCGCGCATCTGCAGGGTATTCAGGCCGAGCGGCGACGTGATGATGCCCGCGTCGAACCGCAGCGGCACGCGAGTGCGGGTCTGATACCGAAGCTGCAGCTGATACCACTGCGTCGACCACGTCGCGTCCGGACGGCGCCACGCCCACGGCCGGATCACGATCGTCGCGCCCCGCCCGAGGTCGATGCGGCCGGTCGCGTCGAAGACGACGCCCGGACGATCGTTGCCCGACAGCATGGACGCCGAGACGACGGTCTCGGCCGAGACCCGCGCGCCCGTCGCCTCCTGCGCCGCCGCAGTCCCGCCCGCAAGCAGGAGAGCGGCGACCGGGAAGGACACGTAGCGGAGCGTCGTCATGCGCGTGGGAAGGTGACCAGGGTCGAGCGCGGCGCGTGGGCGTGAGCCACGTCGTGCCGTTCCTGCTCGAGGCGCAGCGTCGGCGCGACCGCGGCCAGCGCCTGCACGACGTCGGCGTCGAACTGCGATCCGGCGTGCCGCCAGAGCTCCTGCAGCGCTTCGGCGGCGCTGCGCGCGGGACGATACGCGCGCGCGCTCGTCATCGCGTCGAAGGCATCGACGACGTGGACGATCCGCGCCAGGACCGGGATCTCGTCGGCGAGGCGGCCGTAGGGGTAGCCCTTGCCGTCGGGCCGCTCGTGGTGCAGCTCGACGATCGGCAGGTGCCGCGCCAGGAACGCGACCGACCGCAGGATGCGCGCTCCGGTGACGGGATGCTGCTTGATCGCCTCGTACTCGACCGCCGTCAACGGTCCCGCCTTGCGCAGCACGTCGTCGCTGATGCCGATCTTGCCGATGTCGTGCAGCAGCGCGCCGAGGCGGAGGGTGTCGAGGTCGTCTTCGCCCAGCCCCATGTGATGGCCGACCGTCACGGAGATCGTGCTGACACGCTCGGAGTGCCCCGCCGTGTACGGATCGCGCGCGTCGAGCGCCAGCGCGAGCGCCCGTATGGCGCCGACGTACGTGCTGCGGGTCTCCTCCTCGGCGGCGGCGACGGTCGACATGAGCGAGTTGAACGTGTCGGTCAGGGCATCGACTTCGACGCTCGATCCGGTGCGCGCCACCGGACGGTCGAAGTCGCGCGACGAGGCGAGCGCCGTCAGCGATCGCGACAGCGTGTCGATGGGCCGCGCCAGCGTGCGCGCGAGCCACATGCTGGCAATCGCCGCCAGCGCCAGCGAGCACAAGGCGATGATGCCGAGCGCGCGCACCGTCGTGCCGAGGATCGCACGCGCCGAGGCTTCAATCGAGTCCATCGTGTAGACGGCGAGATCGCCATGCCGCAGCAGCGTGCGGACCGCGTACTGCTCGCCGTCGAGATCCACGATGTCGGCGTCGGGCATCGCGGCAAGCACCGGCGGCGTCAGCGCCCGGGTGGCGCGCGGCGGCAGCGTGCTCGCCACGACCGCGCCGTTCGCCGCGATCAGGGTGCCGGTCCCGGAGAGCGAGGTGATCTGCGCCGCATAGTCGCCGTCCAGCGCGCTCCCGAGCTGGAGGTAGCCGACGAGCGTCTGCTGCACGACGAAGGGCGCCGCGGCGACGCGGAAGATTCCGCCGGGCGTGGTGACGAACTCCGCCGCGGCGCTGTTGGGCAGTTCCCGCGGCCAGTCCGCCCGCCGGCGGCCCGACGCGGCGATCACCAGGCCGGCCGGGTCGGTGACGGCGATGATGTCGGGCCGGATCCGCGACGCCAGCTCCTCGAGCTCGCGGCTGACGGTGACGAGCAGCTGCGTGCGCCCGTCGCCGTCCGCCATGCGGGCTTCCGAGTGGTAGGTGTCCATCGCCGCCTTGACGGTAGGGGACTCCGCCAGCATCTGCGCCTGCGACTGCATCTCCGCCAGGCGCCGCTGCTCGAGCGTCCGCAGCACCCCCTGCTGCGTCGACAGGTGCTCGATCACCGTGGTCCGCATCCGCTCGCGGACGGTGAGCGTCACGACCAGCAGCACCGCGCCGAGAATGAAGACGACGGTCGCAAACGTCGTCGCCATCGTCCGGACCACGAAGCGCGGAGTGCGCGGCGCCATCATCTGGAGGCTATCGGCAGCGCGAAGTGAATTTCCGAGGGGCGCCCCGGCTCGATGCGGACCGGCTGCGTGTTTTCTCCGATCCGCTCGTGCCAGGCGCTGACCTTGTAGGTCCCGGGCGGCACGTCGTCGATCGAAAACGTCCCGTCGGCGCGGGGGATGGTGAAGTAGGGGTGGTCGAACACCATGATGCTCGCCGACATGTGCGAGTGGATATGGCAGTAGACCTTGATGAGGCCCGCGCGGCGGAACTGCTGCGACTTGGTCTGGCCGCGGGGATACGACCCGAGGTCGAACGTTCCGGCGCGAGACAGCGAGAAGACGTCGTGAAAGAAGGGGTCCGCGTTGGGGAAATCGACCGTGGATCCGCGGGTGATGGCGACCACGCGCGGGACGAAGGTCTCGTTCTCCTGAACGATCCGCGCCCGCGTCGGCTGAAGAGCCGCCGGCTTCGGGGCATCGTCCAGGAACACGATGACGTTGGTCAGCTCGGAGGCCGTCTCAGCCGGTCCTTTCTCCACCCGCCGCGCGCCGTACGCGGCGGACGGCGGCGCCTTCGTGACCGGAACCGTAATCGTGACGCGGCCTTGCAGCCGGCCGGTCTGCGGCTCGGAGCCCCGGGACGGGGCCATGCCGAGGCAGACCGCGGCGGCGACAGCAGCTGCCAGAGGATACCCACCGCGCGGTTTCGACACGTGGCAGGTAGTATGAACCCTCTGGCAGAGCTCCGGCAAACGTCACCCGTCCGGACCCTTCCCTCCGAGAATCGCGCCCCGCATCCGCTGGTAGAGGTAGGACGTCAGCAGCAGCAGAACGCCGAGGCCGATGAAGCTCAGGACCCTGTAGATCTGCTGCAGTCCGGCCAGATCCCCGAAAAACACTTTCAAAATCGTGATCCCGAACAGCGCGATCCCGAAGTAGCGGAACGGCGCATAGCGCCGGTAAAGACCCACGAGGATCAGCGCGGTCGCGTACCCGCCCCACGTCACGGATGTCATCAGTTCGCCGCGGAACGGGATGTGGCGGACGGCGAAGAACGCGCGAATCTCGTGGGTCAGCAGCGCAACGGTGACGAACTGCGCTACCAGGAGGCCGGCGCCGATGCCGGCGTCCCTGCCGCGGCGGTCGGCGTATCTCCAGTGCAGCCAGGCGGTGACGTAGCAGAGCGCGACGACGAACGCGGTGCTTGCCGCGCGAGGACTCAGGATGACCGCGTAGTTGGCCGGCGGCGGAGTGACGAGCAGTTCGAGCGCGCGAACCACGGCGATGCCGAGCAGCGCCGCGCCCGCCGCGCGCAGCCAGTCGCGCCGCTCCTGCAGACCGAGCGCGACGAGCGCCGCCCCCTCTGCGGCCCACGCCACGGTCACCGCCGGGCCGTCGTACTGCAGCGCCACGGCGACGGTCAGCAGCGAGAACGCCAGCCCGGCGAAATGGAGCGCGTGATCGCGCGATCTGCCGGGCAGCGATGCGGCGAGCACTCCCTGCCAGACGGCAAAGACGGCGGCCAGGGGACCGGTGACGGCGAGGTGCGTCTCTTCGAGCAGCAGGTACGCGGCGGCGAACATCACCAGCCCGTTGCCGTGCAGCCAGGCGATTTCAGCGGGACCGATCGGCCGGCTGCCGTCCATGATGCGGAGCTGCGCCGCGAGCGCGATGGTGTAGATCCCGGCGATCGCGGCGAGGCCAGGCGTCAGCCACTCGAGGCCGCCGTACGCCTGGGTCCATCCAAGGAGCGGAACCGCGACGGCGGTCCACACGGCAAGTCCGATCCAGGGAGCCCGGCGCACCGCGAGAACGGCGCCGGCGAGCATCACGCAAATCAACCAGACCAGGAACGGCACGGCGTGCCACGAGAGAACGACGAGCGAGGCGAGGTAGTACGCGGCGGGCGCCGTCCACAACAACAGCGCCGCGAACCGCGCCGCCGGCGCGTCCTCGCCTCTGCAGCGCAGCGCGATTGCGACGAACATGCCGCAGAAGAGCGTGAAGAACAGCTCGGTACGGACGTAATGCGCGTACGTGGACGGGTTGTAGAAGCGATCCGCCCACGCCGCGATCGTGATCAGCGTGAACAGGTAGCTGACGACGTGCAGGAACGGCCAGTCGCGGCGTCCGGCGAGGAAGACGGTGCCGGCGATCAGGATGGCGTCGTAGGTGAACAGCGCGACCTGCGCGTCGGTGTTGCCGGGCAGCAGGAACGGGGTGACAAAGCCGCCGCCGACGGCAAAGATCGCAAGCCCCTGTGACGCGTGCCGATCGGCGAGCCAGGCGCCGAGCGCGCTCACGGCGACGAGCATGACGAAGGCGGCCGGGCGATCGATCAACCGGTAATAGTTGAACGCGGCGTAGATCGACACGTACATCACCGCGACGCCGCCGCCCGTGATCATCTGTCCGTAGGTGCGGTACCCGCGGCGCACGAACCAGCCGCCGGCGGCGACCAGCAGCGCGCCGAACACGCCCCCCTGAATCACGCGCGCGGTCTCACTGATCCAGTTGTTGTCGATCGCGAGCTTCTCGAAGTAGGCGACGCCGATGACGATCGCGGCGATCCCCACGTTCAACAGCCAGCGCCCGCCGATGCGAGCCTCGAGGGAGTCCGGGGGCTCGGACTCGGGAAGCGCCGGCTCGTGCGCTGCCGGCTGTACGGGGACGGGCCGTACGGGGGCGGGGCGTACGGGGGGCGCCACCGGGTCGACACGCGGTGGCGGAGGGGGCACCCGCGCGACGGGTGCAGCCGCCCTTTCCTCTCTCGCTCCCCGCGCCTCTCCCTCGGCGCGCGCCTCGAGCCGTCCGATCCGCGCGCGCAACCCGTCCACCTCTCCGCGCAGCGCGCGGATCCGCAGGAACGAGATCACCGCGGCGATCAGCGGCGCGATCATCACCAGCGCGGCGATCAACAGCGCAATCAGGATTTCCATGTCATGCCACCGCTTCACCGGCGCCGGCGGCGAGCTGCCGCACGGCGCGCAAATCCACCTTGCCGCTCCCGAGCGTCGGGATCGCGTCTATGAACCGGAGGTCTTCGCGTTTCGGGATCCACAGCCGGGGCAGCTCGCTCCGGCACAGCCGCTCCCACAGCTCCGCGGCCGCCAGCGCCGGATCCGTGAAGAACGCGACCAGCCGCTCGCCGCGGGCGTCGTCGGACACGGCGGTCACCGCGCAGGCGAACTGCGGATCCAGCAGAGCCTGGATCTGCTCCTCGAGCTTCATGTGCGGCACCATTTCCCCCGCAATCTTGCTGAACCGCGACACGCGATCCGTGATGCGGATGAACCCGTCCTCGTCCATGCACGCGATGTCCCCGGTCGCATACCATCCGTCGCGGATCGCCTCCGCGGTCCGCTCGGCCTCGCCGATGTAGCCCTGCATCCGGTTCGGGCCGGCGACCAGCAGCAGACCGTCGCGCCCGATCAGCGGCCCTTCGCCGGTCTCGAGGTCGACGACCTTCGCGACGACGCCGGGCAGCGGATGCCCCACGGTCCCGGCGCGCGTCGCGCGCTGGTGCTGGCCGTCGTCGTGCACGTCGGGCGCGTTCACGGCGACGACCGGCGACATCTCCGTGCAGCCGTAGCCTTCCAGCAGGGTGATGCCGAAGCGCTCCTTGAACGCGGCCGCGATCGGCTCACGCAGCTTCTCGGCGCCGGCGAGCGCGTACCGCACGTGGGCGAACTGCTCCGGCCGGCACTTGCGGACGTAGGACGCGTAGAAGGTCGGCGTGCTCACGAGGATCGTGCCGCGGTGCTTCGCGGCGATCTCGCCGACGGCCTTCCCGTCCATCGGGTTGGGGTGATACGCCGCGCCGAACCCCTGGACCATCGGCAGCCACAGCGTGATCGAAAAGCCGAACGAATGAAAGAAGGGCAGCACACCCACGATGACGTCGTCCTCGCGCAACTGGAAGACCTGCGCGACGGCGTCGGTGTTGGCGAGGATGTTGGCGTGGCTCAGCATCACCCCTTTCGGCATGCCGGTGCTGCCGCTCGAAAAGACGATCGTGGCGAGCGCCCCGGAGTCGCCGTCGCGCGAGTAGATGCGCGAGAGCAGCGCCGGGGGCAATACGCGCGCGGCGGCGAAGACCGCCGCTTTTCTGAAGGCCGGGACGCCCGCGATCACATCCTCGAGGAAGACCATGCCGGCCATCGGCGCGAGATCCGCCCTGGCGAGGAACGTGCGTGAGGTCACGATGGTGCGGATGCCGCAGCGTTCGATCGCCGCGCTCATCGCAGCAGGGCCGGCGGTGAAGTTCAGGTTGACCGACGTCTTGCCGGCGATCGCGATCGCGATGTTGGTCAGCGCGCCGCCCACCGAGGCAGGCAGCAGCACGCCGACGTTGGGCTCCGCCTCCCTGGTTCGCCGCAGCCAGCGCGAGAGCAGGAGCGCGGCCGTCAGGGCGCGGCCGTATGTCAGCTCACGCGTGGCGGAGTCGGCCATGCAGAAGGCGCCCCAGCGGCGTTTCGCGGACGCGATGAACGCGCGGCCGAGGGTCTCGCGCGATCGGCGCCGCAGCGACGTCGCCTGCGCCCCCACCGTCATCAGCGCCACGCGCACCTCGGCGGCAGGCGTCGCCGGCGGCAGCGGCGGGCCGAATGCGACCGTCACCGGATAGGGAAGGCGCGCGGGCCATTTCCAGAGGAATCGTCCCCCCTTGAAGCTGAAGACGCTGCCCCAGACCCGATCCAGGTACACCGGGACGATCGGCACGTCGAGCCCGTCGACGATCCGCTCCAGGCCCCGCTTGAAGGGGAGCAGATTCCCGGTGCGGCTGATCGCTCCCTCCGCGAAGATGCAGACGACGTGCCCGTTGCGGAGTTCGCGCCGCGCCGCTTCGATCGCGCCGACCGCGTCGCGTCCGCCCGCGACCGGGATGGCGTGCAGCATGCGCAGCAGCGGGTTCACCGCCCAATGCTCGTAGTAAGGCTTGTAGACGAGGAACCGCACGAAGCGCTGAATGCACGCACCGACGAGCGCGCCATCCACGTGCGACAGGTGATTGCAGACCAGCAGCGCCGGTCCGCGCGAGGGGACGTGCTCCTGGCCGACGATCCTGATGCGGTAGATGGTGTGCGTCAGCAGCCACAGGCAGAAGCGCAGGAGGAACTCGGGGACGACGGTGAGGACGTAGACGCTGGCCGCCAGCGTCAGCACGCCGAACACCAGCACGATGCGATCCGCCGTGAGGCCGGCGATGTCCCGCGCGAGCCACAGTGCGGCGGAGGCACCGACGATCGCCGCCATGTTCAGGAAGTTGTTGGTCGCCATCAGCCGGCCTTTCTCCGTGGCGCCGCTCTTCTGCTGCAGCAGCGCGTTCAGCGGCACGGCGAAGAGGCCCCCGAAGAATCCGACCATGGTCAGGTTGAACGCAGCGAGCGCGAACGAGGCCGTGGACTTCGCGAGCAGGATCGCGAACAGCCCCATCCCGATCGAGCCGATCGGCGCGAGTCCCAGTTCGACCTTGTCGCCGGACAGCCGCCCGGCGGCGAGGCTCCCCGCGGCAATCCCAATCGCGGCGAACGTCGTCAGAATGCCGGTCCAGGTGTCGCTCAGGCCCATGACCTCGGTCCCGAAAAGGATCATCACGAGCTGGAGCAGCGCGCCGAGGAACCAGAAGTACGACAGGCCTGCCACGGTCAGCCACAGCACGCGGCTTTCCCTCAGGCGTGAAACGCCCGCGGCGATCTCGCCGAACGGGTTGCGCGCGAGCCGCGCCGCCGGAGCGGCGGCGGGGACGTGCGGAATGCGCAGGCTCAGCGCCGTGCCGGCGATCGCCACGACGACGACGATGACGCCGATCGCCCACAGACGATCGCGCAGCGTGTCGAAGAGGAAGCCGCCTGCCGCGGTGCCGGCCACGATGGCGACGAACGTGCTCATCTCGAGGATGCCGTTGGCGCGCGACAGATCGCGGTCCGGCAGGATCTCCGGCAGGATGCCGTACTTCGCCGGGCTGAAGAACGTCGCCTGCACCGCGATGAGGAACAGGACGGCGTAGGTCAGCTCCAGCCGGCCGCTGACGAACGCGATCAGCCCGAGGCCGGCGGCCATCACCTCGAGCGACTTCGTCACCACGAGGACGCGCCGCTTGCTGTAGACGTCGGCGAGCTGCCCCGCATAACCGGAGAACAGCAGGAAGGGCAGGATGAAGACCACGCCGACCAGCGACAGCTGCCGTCCGGCGTGAGCCCCGCCGGCCGCGTGGACGGCGAGCATCGACACGACGATCTTGAACAGATTGTCGTTGAACGCGCCGAGGAACTGCGTCCACAGGAACGGCTGCAGACCCGGGCGTCCGAGCGTATGTCGATAACCGTGCATGAGCACTCCTGCCAGGACGAAGTCGGAAGACGGAAACAAGACTGGCTTATCGTCCGCCTTCCGGTACGCGCTGTCCTGAGCGAAGCGTGAGAAACCCTGAGGAGTTATCGGGCGCGGTCGGCCAGGCGCTTCATGACGGCGCTAAGTGCCTTGTGTTCAGTGTGTTGCCTTAGAAATGGCTCCGCCGGCAGCCACCATCCGGTGAACCCCGGCGGCGCGGCGTCGACGGTTCGGTCGAGCAGAGACGCCGCCTCGTCGACGCGGCCGAGCGCGGCGAGGGCGATGCCGCGCGTGAGCGGCCGCGCGATCGCTGCCGGATCGAACGGTCTGCCGGCCGCCACCGCCAGACCGGTTTCCGCGAGCGGTTCGTGCGGGTAGTGGGCGAGCGCCGCCTCGAACGCACGGGCCGCGTCGGCGGATCGCCCGAGGCGCAGCAGCGCGGCCCCCTGTCCGACGTGCGCGTGCATGGTGTACTCGCGGCCGTACAGCCGGTGCGGCGCGGCGAGGGCGCGTTCACGGTCGAACTCCACGATGGCGTCGCTCGTGTCGTCCTGCGCGAGGCGGACGAGCCCGAGCAGCCAGTGCAGGCCGAGCGCGGGGTAGCGCTCGCCGCGCCCGATCTGCCGATCCTGAATCGCGGCGCCATGGCGCAGCACCCGCTCGGCTTCGGTGAGCTGTCCGCGGGCCACGTGCACCATCGCGGACTGGAAGTAGGCGAAGGCGAACTCCGGGTAGAGCGCCAGGGTCGCGGCTCCGGCGCGCAGCCGCTCTTCCCCCCAGGACGCGTGCCCGAGACGGAACAGATGGCGCCAGTTGCCGGGCTCGAGCGCAACGGCGCGGCGGGCCGCCTTGATCGCGCCCGCGGTGTCGTGGGCGCTCACCAGGATCAGCGCGAGCGTGCCGTGCGCCTCGGCCAGCGCGTCATCGAGCTGCACCGCCCGCCGGCCGTGCGCGATCGCGCGATCGAGCAGGTCGCGCGCCGGGTCCGCGTCGGCGCGCGTCGCCTCGTAGGACGCGAACTCCGCATTGGCGAGCCCGTTGTAGGCGAGCGCATAACCCGGGTCGATCGCCACCGCGCGCTCGAAGTCGCGGATCGCGCGCGGCAGTTCGCGGACGTCGAGCGTCTCGACGCGCAGCCAGCCCTCCATCACCGCGCGATAGGCTTCGAGGCTCGGCGTCTCGCGCCGCGCCGGCGCCGCCGCGCCTCGGGCCGCGAGCCCGAGTTCGGACGCGAACTGCGACGCGACTTCGTCCTGCAGCGCGAAGATCGCGTCGAGCCGGCCGTCGACCTTGGCGTCGGCGACGGCTTCGCCGCTGACGACGTCCACGACGCGAGCGGTGATGCGGATGCGATCGCCGGCGGTCTGGAAGCTGCCGATGACGGCGCGCCTCACCTGCAGCGCCGCGGCGACCGCCTGGAGCGATCCTCCGGCGGTCCGTACCGCCTCGAGCACGCGCCAGCGATCGACCACGCGGAACGTGCCGAGCGCGCGCAGATCCGCGCTCACCGTCTCGGCGATTCCCGCCGACAGCCACGCGGCATCGGCATCGCCGGTCACGTTGGTGAAGTCGAGGACCGCGATGCCGCGATCGTCGATCGCCGCGGCCGCGGCGCCGGGCGGAGCCGGCGTCGTCTCGGCAGGCGCGACCGGCGCCACGAACCGGTATCCGCGCCGCGCCACGGTCTTGATGTAGCGCGGCGCCGCGGCGTCGTCTCCCAGCGCCTGCCGGAGTTCGGAGACCGCCTGCGTCAGCGCATTGTCAGTGACGTTGGCGTCGGGCCACAGCGCGTCGAGCAGGTCTTCCTTGGTGACCAGCTCGCCGGCGTGATCGACGAGATGGATGAGCAGATCGAGCAGCTTCGGCGTGAGATCGACGGGGGCGCCATCGCGGGTGACCCGATAGGCGGCGCGATCGACCGTGAACGGACCGAACCGGTGTGACGTGTGCGGCAACGAGGCATTTTAAAGCGTCCCGCATTCAGCTGCGGCTGCCGGCTGCCGGCTACCGGTTACCGGTTACCGGTTACCGGTTACCGGCCACCGGCTACCGGCCATCAGATCGTGCGGCCGACTCGTTCCTGAAGCCGCTCGCGGTAGCCGCGGCTCAAGGTGAGGCGCGTGCCGTTTTTCAGGAACACGACGTACTCGCCGTTGAACCAGGGCTGCAGCTCGCGCACCTGCTCGATGTTGACGATGTGGCAGCGGTGGATGCGGACGAACATGTCGGGCGAGAGCTTCGCCTCGACGGCGTTCATGGTCTCGCGGATCAGATGCGAGTCGGCGCCGACGTGGAGCTTGACGTAGTTTCCCGCCGCCTCGATCCAGTCGATCTCGGCGGTGCGGACGAAGAAGATGCGGCCGCCGGACTTGACCACGAAACGGTCGGTGCGGGCGCGCGCCGGCTTCAGGTCCTGGACGATGGCGGCGAGGCGGCGCTCGATGTCGCCGCCGTTGCTGCGGCTGATCTGCGCCCGGGCGCGGGCCAGGGCCTCGCGGAAGCGCTCGCGATCGAACGGCTTCAGCAGGTAGTCGAGCGCGTGGACGTCGAAGGCGCGCAGCGCGTAGCGGTCGTAGGCGGTGACGAACACCACGAACGGCATCTTGTCGGCGCCGACCGCATCGATGACGTCGAACCCGTCCGCGCCGGGCATCTGCACGTCGAGGAACACCAGATCCGGCTGCAGCGCCAGAATCGATTCCGCGCCGGTGGTGCCGTCGGCGGCCTCGCCGACGACCTCGAACGCGGGCTCGTCTTCCAGCAGGGTGCGGATGCGCTCGCGCGCGAGCGGCTCGTCGTCGACGATGAGAACGCGGGTGCGGGGTGTGGTCGTCATGCTGGTCCTATGCGACGCGGAACGCGGCGGCGGGCTGGCCGGCGACGTTGACGCGCTGGAAAGGAATCTCGATCAGCACCGAGAGTCCGCCGTGTTTGTCCGTGAACTCGAGCCGGTAATGGCGGCCGTAGAGGCAGTCGAGCCGGGCGCGCGTGTTCGACAGGCCGACGCCGGTGCGCAGCGCCTTCAGCGTCCGCACCTGCAGGCCGCCGCCGTTGTCGCGCACCTGCATCCACAGCCGCCCGTTCTCGCAGCCGGCGGTGATGTGGACGCTGTCGCCGCCGTTGCGGCCGGCGATGCCGTGCTTGATCGCGTTCTCGACGATCGGCTGCAGGATCATCCGCGGCACCTCGCCGTCGAGCGCGTCGGGATCGACGGTCACGCTGACGGTGAGACGATCCTGGAAGCGCGTCTGTTCGATGTCCAGGTACTTCTGCAGGAAATCGATCTCTTCCTTCAGCGAGACCTTCGGCTCGCCGGTGCGATCGAACGTGATCCGCAGCAGATCGCTGAGCCGGCTGATCATGCGGTCGGCCGACTCGGGGTCGCGATGCACGAGCGTGGAGATGGCGTGCAGGGTGTTGAAGAGGAAGTGCGGGTGCAGCTCCGCCTCGAGCGTCTTCAGCCGCGCCTCCACCAGCCGCGTCTCGAGCTGCGCCGCCCGCAGCTTCCGTTCCTGCGACTCGTGGTAGTAGGCGATCGCATGGCTGACGCCGACGATGACCGCGTAGATCATCAGGCTCGCGTCGAGCTGTTCGAAGATCCGGTTCTGGAAGTACCGCGTCCACGGCACGACCGGCGACTTGCCCCCCGCCTCGTACAGCAGGAAGCGCACCGCGATCAGGCCGAGAATGTGCGTGGACGCAAAGGTGAGGGCGCCGACCGCGTGCGCCAGCACGGCGCGCAGCTTGTGCCCGGTGTCGAACGGAAAGCGCCGCGCCGCCCACACCACGGCCGGCATCAGCAGCGCCGGGATGCTCCACAACGCCAGGTTGAGGATCAGCAGCTTGCCCGCCATGATCGTCATGCCGGGCCGCGCGTTGATCTGGGTCTGGCGATACGCCTGCAGGAACGAGAACAGGCCGAGCACCATCACGGCGCCGCAGACCCAGGCCCAGGGGGGCGTCCAGACTTTCCGCATTCGAGCAGTATCCGGACGCGGCGAAAAGTCCGTCAACCCGGCGTTCGTCCGTCCCTCGCTGATGCGGTTGGTCACGGATTTCCGTTGCTTCAGCCCTGGTCGGCCGCGAGCACGATCAACGTCGCGTCGTCCTGCAGCCGGCCGCCGGTGAACGCGGCGACGGCCTCGGCGAGCCGCGCCTGGAGCGCCGGCGCGCTGCACGCGCGATGTTCGATCGCCGCGTCGAGCAGCCGGCCTTCGCCGAACTCTTCGTCGGCGCCGTTGCGCGCCTCGGTCAGACCGTCGGTGAAGAGCACGACGCGATCGCCGGGCGCGGCGGCCACCTGCGCCTGCTCGTAGTCCGCGTCCGCGAGCACGCCGAGCACGGGACCGCCGACGCCGAGACGCTCGACCGACCCGCTGGCGCGCACGAGCATCGGCAGGTAGTGGCCCGCATTGGTGTAATTCAGCACCCCGGCGGCGGCGTCGAGCACGCAGTAGAAGAAGCTGATGAAGCGCCCTTCCGCGATGTTGCCGCACAGGATCCGGTTCACCTGCTGGCACAGCGCGTTGGGCTCGACCGCCTCGGAGGCGAAGGCGCGCACCGCCGCCTGCAGATTCGACATCAGCAGCGCGGCCGGGATGCCCTTGCCGACGACGTCGGCGATGGTGAGGGCGAGCCGCGCCTCGTCGAACCGGATCGCGTCGAAGCAGTCGCCGCCCACCCCCGACGCCGGCTGCCACGACGCGGCAATCTCCCATCCCTCGATCTGCGGCACCTGCTGCGGCAGCAGCCGCTTCTGGATCTTGAGCGCCTCGGCCAGCTCGCGCTGTTCCGCCGCTTCCGCGCGCCGGCGGGCGCGGCCGTTCTCGATCTCCTGCCGAAGCGTCGCCAGCAGGTGGGCGTTGTCCCAGGGCTTCTGCACGAAGTCGCGTACGCCGCGGCGCATCGCCTCGACGGCGAGATCGACGCTGCCCCAGCCCGTCATGACGATCACCGGCAGCAGCCGATCGAGCGCCTGCACCCGCGCCAGCAGATCGATCCCTTCGCGGCCCGACGTCGTGTCGCCGGTGTAGTTCAGATCCATCAGGACGAGATCGAACGGGCGCGACTCGAGCGCGTTGAGCGCCGCTTCCGGCGAGGTCACGGCGTCGTACTCGATCCCCTGGCCTTTGAGCAGCAGCTTGAGCGCGTCGAGCAGGTCCGCTTGATCGTCGGCGATGAGAATCCGGGGCGTCATGTCACACGTTACCGTCATGGGTGCCATCGGGTCGGCGGGGCGGGGGTCCAAAGCGCATGCCATCAGGGTGTTTGACGGAATGTCACGGCGAAACGTGCCTAATGCATTCGCGGCGGACGGGAAGGTGTCCGCTTCCGCACAGTCGCGTCCCGGAAGCGGAGTGCGCCGCGGCTTTCATTGGCGAAACCGGCCTGAAAACGAGCGATCCGGCGGAGGCGTCCGTGGCGCGGCGTTTGCGCTTCCCGAGCGGCATGACCGACGGACTGCTGCACGACCTGCGCTTCGCCTGGCGCGGCCTGCTGCGCGCGCCAGGCTTCGCCGCGATCGCCATCGCGACCCTCGCGCTCGGCATCGGCGCCAACAGCGCGATCTTCACGATCGTCAACGCGGTCGTGCTGCGGCCGCTGCCCTACGCCCAGCCCGATCGGCTGGTGCGGATCACGTCCGATTTCACCGGCCTGGGGGGGACCGACATCGGCCTGTCGCAGCCGGAGTTCCTCGACTACCGCGATCGCAGCGGCCTCTTCGAGGCGGTTGCCGGCGTCTGGGCGATCAACGCCAACCTCACGGAAGTGGACGTGCCCGAGCGCGTGGAAGTGCTGCTTGCGAGCCCGTCGTACTTCGACGTCCTCGGCGTCCGTCCGCAGCTCGGACGGTTGTTCCGGCCGGAGGACGAAGGTCCGGGGATCACCGAGGTCCTCGTGATCAGCGACGCGTTGTGGCGGCGCCGCTTCGCCGGCTCGCCGGCGGCGATCGGCCGCAAGCTGAAGATCGATCAGGACTGGTACACGGTGATCGGCGTGCTGCCGGCGGGGTTCCGCCATCCCGGACGATCGGTGCTGACCGAAGTCGACGTGTGGGCGCCGACCACGTTCGTCGGCAAACCGTTTCCCGATCCGCCGCAGCGCGCCAACTACTTCATCACCGGGGCGATCGCCCGGCTGAAACCGGGCATCGGCGTGGAGGAGGCGCGCCAGCGGCTGGCGCCGATTGCGCAGAGCTTTCGCGACGCCTATCCATCGGTCTATCCGGCGCGCGCGAGCTGGACGCCGCGGCTGGTGCCGCTGCAGGAGGATCTCGTCGGCAGCGTCCGCCCCACGCTGCTGATTCTGTTCGGCGCGGTCGGACTCGTCCTGCTGATCGCCTGCGTGAACATCGCCAATCTGCTGATGGTCCGCGCCGGCTCGCGCCAGCGCGAGCTGGCGGTGCGCCGCGCGCTCGGCGCCTCGAGGGGGCGCCTCGCCCGGCTCCTGCTGATCGAAAGCCTGCTGCTGTCGGCCCTCGGCGGGGCGGTCGGCGCCGTGGCCACCACCTGGCTGCTGACGCTGCTGCTCGCCATCGTGCCCAGCGCGCTGCCGCGCCTTGCCGAGATTCACGTCGACGCCTCCGTCCTCGGTTTCACCGCCGGCGTCTCGATCCTCACCACGCTGCTGTTCGGCGCGCTGCCGTCGCTGCAGTCGTCCCGCGTCGACGTCAACGACGCGCTCAAGGAGGGGACGCGCGGCGGGACCGCCTCGCGCGGCGTGCTGCGCTCCGCGCTGGTGGTCGTCGAAGTCGCGCTCGCGGTGGTGCTGCTCGTCGGCGCCACGCTGCTCGTTCGCAGCTTCTGGCGCCTGCAGCAGGTCGAACTCGGATTCGATCCGGCGAACGTCGTGACGGCGAAGTTGTGGCTGCCGCAGCCCAACGATCCCGACCTCGGGCGCTATTCACACCGCGCCACCGGTCATCAGGCGCGGCTCGCAACCTACCAGGACATCCTGCGCCGGGCCGAGGCGCTGCCCGGCGTCTCCGCGGCCGCGGCCGCCGACACCTTGCCGCTCGACGGGACGCGCAGCTCGGTCGTCTTCACGGCCGAGGGCACCGAAGCGGACGAGCGGTCGAGCGTACCCACGGCCCAATACACGTCGGCGTCGCCGCGCTACTTCGAGGTCATGGGGATTCGCCTGCTCCGCGGCCGCGCGTTCGCCGGTCAGGACGACGCGGCGGCGGCGCCGGTCGTCATCGTCACCGAGTCGATCGCGCGCCGCAGCTGGCCCGGACAGGATCCGATCGGCAAGCGGCTGCATCTCGGCGGGCCGCAAGCCAGAAACCCCTGGCTCACCGTCGTCGGCGTCGTCGACGAGATGCGCACCCGCCGGATCGAGGAAGAGCCGCGGCCGACGATCTACCGTCCGCTGACGCAGCGCAGCGGCCTGGCGCTGTCGCTGGCGTTGAAGACGCAGGCGGATCCGTCACGGCTGGGCGCGCCGCTCGCGGCGGCCGTTCGAGCCGTCGATCCGGATCTGCCGACCTTCGCGGTCCGCACGATGGACGACATGGTGTCGGCGGCAACCGCGTCGCGCCGGTTCTCGACGCAGCTGCTCGCGGCGTTCGCCGGCCTCGCGCTCACGCTTGCGGCGATCGGGATCTATGGTGTGATGGCGTTCGTGGTCGGGCAGCGCACGCGTGAGATCGGCATCCGCATCGCGCTCGGCGCGAGACCGGGCGCAGTCGTGCGCATGGTGCTGGGACAGGCGTTGATGCTGACCGGCGTCGGGCTCGCGGCCGGGCTCGGCGCGGCGGCGCTGCTGTCGCGGGTCGTCGCCGGCCTGCTGTTCGAAGTGCGCCCCACCGACCCGATGACGTATACGCTGATCCCCATGCTGCTGGCCGCGACCGCCGCGTTCGCCGTCTGGCGGCCGGCGCGGCGTGCCGCCGCCGTCGATCCAATCACCGCGTTGAGAAGCGAATGATGCTCACCGAATTCCTCAGGGACCTGCGCTTCGGCGCCCGCCTGCTGCGCCGCAGCCCCGGCTTCACCTTCACCGCGCTCGTGTCGCTGGCGCTCGGCATCGGCGGCGCGACCGCCGTGTTCTCGCTGGTCAACGCCATCGTGCTGCGCCCGCTGCCGGTGCCGGAGCCGGATCAGCTCTACGTCGCGGAGGTGCAGCGGCCCGGCCAGGACCACGGCGAGATCCTGTCGAGCCCGACGTTCCTGGCCGTGCGCGACGCGATGGCGCAGCGCGGCGCCGGCGAGCTGTTTGCCGCCACCAATCCCGCCGGCATGCAGCTTCAGCCCGCCGGCGACGGCAATCCGGTTCGCGGCAGCGTGCAGCTCGTCTCCGGCGAGTACTTCACGGTGCTCCGCCAGCTGCCGCAGGCCGGGCGCCTGCTGAGCGCCGCCGACAACCTGCATCCGGGCGGTCATCCCGTCGCCGTCATCAGCGACGGCTACTGGCGGCGGCGCCTGAACGCGGCGCCCGATGCCGTCGGCCGGCAGCTCGCGATCAACGGCGCGGCATTCACGATCGTCGGCGTCGCGAGCCCGGGGTTCTTCGGCACGACGCTCGCGCTCCGCGCGCCCGACGCCTGGATTCCCTATGCGATGCAGGCAGACGTGCGCTACTCGCAGAACGCCAGCAACAGCGACGACTCGGACCTGCTCAAACCGTGGACGCCGCAGCCCAACATCGAATGGCTCTCCGTGTTCGTGCGGGTGCCGTCCGGCACCTCGGTGAAGCTGGCGTCCGATGCGTTCACCACGGCCTACCGGCAGGAACGCGACAGCCGCCTGGCGGCGAACGCCTCGGCGGACGATCGCAGCGCGCTGCAGCAGCGGCGCGTGGCGCTCAGCAGCGCCTCCGCCGGCGTCTCGTCGCTGCGGCGCGCGGCGGCCCAGCCGCTGTTCGTCCTGCTCGCGATGGTCGGCGTGCTGCTGTTGATCGCGTGCGGCAACGTCGCCGGGCTGCTGCTCTCGCGCGCGGCCGGACGGCAGCGCGAGATCGCGATCCGCCTCTCGCTGGGGGCGGGGCGCAGCCGCGTCGTCCGCCAGCTCGTCGCCGAAAGCCTGCTGCTCGCCGTCGGCGCGGCGCTGCTCGGAATCACCTTTGCCGTGTGGGCGCGCGACGGCCTGCTCGCGCTGATGGTGAACGTCGGCACGACGCCGATCGATCTCGACACCGGGCTCGACCTCCGCGTCCTCGGCTTCTGCCTCGGCGTGTCGGCGTTCACCGGTATCGCCTGCGGCGTGCTGCCCGCGTGGCGGGCGGCGAGCCTGCCGGTCGCCGAATCGCTGAAGCAGCAGACGCGCTCGTCGGTCGGCGCGCACAGCGGACGGCGCGGCCTGCTCATGGGCAAGGTGCTCGTCGCGTCGCAGATGGCGTTCTGCCTGCTGCTGCTGGTCGTCGCCGGCCTGTTCGCCCGCAGCCTCCGCCAGCTGACGCAGATCGACGTCGGCTTCGATCGCGATCGCCTGCTCACCGCGCGGCTCGACGTGCGCGGCGCCGGCTACTCGGCGCCGGAACGGCTGGCGCTGTATCGCCGCCTCACGGACATGGTGAACGCGCTGCCTGGCGTCCGCGGCGCCAGCCTTTCGCTGACCGGACCGATCGGCGGCTCGCAGCGGATCAGCAGTCTCTCCGTCGAGGGCGTGACGGTCGGCCGCGGGGATCGGCTGCGCACCAACGAGGAGATCGTCACGACGGAGTACTTCGAGACCGTCGGGCTGCGGTTGATCGAGGGGCGCCTGTTCGGGCCGCAGGACGCGGTGGCTGGAGGAAAGAACACGATCGTCAACGCCACGATGGCGCGCCGGTTCTTCCCCGGGCAGAGCGCGGTGGGGAAGCGCTGGGGTTATGGCGAGGCCATCGACAAGGACGCCTTCGTCATCATCGGCGTCGTCGAGGACGCGCGCTACGCGCAGGTGCGCCCCCAGCCGCCCAACATGGTGTATCACCTCGTCGACGCGACGCCCGACGACGTGCTCAGCGACCTCGAGGTCCGCACCGATGGTGCGCCGGGAGCGCTCGCGCGCACTGTGCGGGAAACGCTCACGGCGGCGGAGCCGCGGCTGCCCATCGTCGAGGTCGTGCCGCTCGACGACCGGATCGCGCGCGGCGTGTCGCAGGACAGAATGGTGGCGCGGCTGACATCAATGTTCGGCGCCCTGGCATTATTACTTGCCAGTCTGGGCCTCTATGGAACGATTTCATACGGGATCAGCCGCCGGGTGTCGGAGCTCGGGCTCAGGATGGCGCTCGGTGCGGACCGCGGCATGGTGCTGTGGATGGTGCTCCGCGAGGCCCTGGCCCTGGTGCTCGCGGGGGCCGCGATAGGCCTTCCGCTGGCCTTCCTGGCCGGACGCAGCATGCGGTCGCTGCTGTTCAACGTCCAGGCGTTGGACCCGTGGTCGTTCGGGATCGGGGCCGTACTTCTCGTCGCCGTGGCCGCCGTGGCAGCATATTTGCCTGCGTACCGTGCGTCGAGGATCGAGCCGATGGTCGCCCTGGGCCGCTGATGCCTAAACTGCGGCGGCGATCGGCCGATAAAGCCAACAATGATTTGGTTTTTCGAACGGCACGACTCGCGGTTGCTCTACGAGATCCGGCGGCAGGCGGATGGTGACGATTACGAACTTGTCGTCACGTTTCCCGACGGCCGCCAGGAAGTCGAGCATTTCGACGATCCCCACGCCCTGATCGAGCGGTCGCAGCGCCTTCAGGATGCGCTCCGCGCCCAGGGCTGGCAGCCGCCCTCTACCGTGCGCGCGGCCGCACCGCGGACCCCTTCCGCAGCCTGATCGACCCGCCGAACGTCTCCAGATTGACGTCCGCGCTGCCGCTGCCGAGCGTCGCCACGACGCGCCGGCCGCGCCGCGCCTCGCCGGCGTTGTAGCCCTCGAGCGTGAACTCGGTGCTGACGCTCCCTTGATACGTGCGGAACGTGAAGGTCGCGTTTCCCCCCTCGGGCAGCCCAAGCAGGATGTCCCCGTTGTGCGTGCCGAAGCTGTAGTGTCCGCCGTCCGCCAGCCGGCCTTCGTAGACGATGGTGCCGTTCACCGTGGCGGCGTCGACGATCTTCGACTCGATTCCGGTCATCGTGATGCCGCCGTTGACCGTGTCGACCGACAGATCGCCGCTGCTGTCGCGGATGGTGACCTTCTCGTTGACCGACGTCGCGGTGATCTTGCCGCGCGCGTTCGAGATCTGCACTTCTCCCTGCACCGATTTCGCGGTGATGACGCCGGTGCCGCCCTTGACGATGACGTCTCCCTGCACGGTGTCGGCGAACACTTCCGCCTGCGCGCCCTCGATGGTCACGAAGTTGTACGTGCCTTCGATCCGGAGCGGCATCCACGCGGGAGCGGTGATCTCGTAGTCCACTGACGCCGGCCCGCGGCTGCTGCTGGCCGTGATCGACACGCCGCCGCTGGTCGGACGGATGTTGATGCGCGTGCGCGGCTGGTGCCGCGCGACGACGCGCAGCGAATCGCGATCCCACGTCCGCAGGATCACCTCGCCGGCGAAGTTGTTCACCGTCAGCCGCCCGCCCCGCTGGACCGCGATCGTCTCGTCGGTCTGCGGCGCCGGCTGCCGCGCGGGCTGCGCCAGCCCGTCGACGGGGCCCACGGTGAGCGTGAGCGCGAGGATGACTCCGGTCAGCACCATCTAGGTCTTGCCTCCGGCGAGCGCCGTCGCCCGGCGCAGCAGCGCGAGCTTCCGCTGGCGGGCATCGGCGAGATGATTGTTGAGATACACGTTCTCCTGATCCTGGGCGAGCGCGCGCTGCGACTGTTCGATCGCGGCGTCGATTGCTTTCAGATTCGCTTCGAGAACGGCGATCGTCGTCGGATCCATCTGCGATCGCCCGGATTCGAGCGCCTGCTGCAGATCCGCGATCGCCTCGTCGTAGCGCTGATCGGCCACGCCGGCGTTGACGAGCCGCGCCGGCTCGCGCGCTGGATCGCTGGCCGCGACCGGCGGCATCGAGGTGGCGCGTCCTCCGTGGAGCAGCACCCACGTGCCGCCGCCCGACATCACCATCAACGCGAGGCCGGCGGCCACGAGCTGCGGCGCGGTGAACGCGAAGCGGCGTGCCGGCCTGACGTCCCGCGCGGGACCGGCGCTTCGCGCCAGCCGTGGTCCCGCGAGCCGCGTCTCGATGCCCGGCCAGAGGTCCGCCGCCGGCGGCCGCCCGGGCAGACGGCGGGCGCGCTCGACCACGGCCCGCAGCTCCGACAGCGTTGCCGCGCACTCGGGGCACGCCGCGAGATGCGATTCGAGCGCGGCCCGCGCGGCGGGCGTCAACTCGTCGTCCAGGTATTCCGACAGGCGATCGGTCCAGACATCAGCCATTGCCGTTCCTTACGTCAGGTGCCGCCGCAGCATCATCCGCGCGCGGTGCAGCTGCGCTTTCGACGTGCCGGGCGAGATCTCCAGCAGCGAGGCGATCTCGTGATGCTTGTAGCCCTCGACGTCGTGCAGCACGAAGATCTCGCGCGCGCCGTCGGGCAGCTTCTCGAGCGCCGCCTCGAAATCGATGCCGATGTCGCGCGTCTGCGGCGGCGCCGACAGCGTCTCGAAGATCTCCTCGCCGTCGTGCATCCGCGCCCGCCGCGCCTGCTCGGTGCGGAACCGCTCGATGACGACGTTCACCGCCAGGCGGTGCAGCCAGGTCGAGAACGAGGCGTCGCCGCGAAACGTGCCCAGCTTCTGCCACGCGCGCACGAACACGTCCTGCGTGATCTCGTCCGCCTCGCGTCCGCCGGTCATCCGCCGGACGAGCGCGTGCACCCGCGGCAGGTGCGTCCGGTAGAGGTCCTCGAAGGCGCGCACGTCTCCCGCCGCGGCGCGCGCCACGTCGGGAATCGGCTCAGCGGCCGGAACGGAGTCGGCCGGGGACCGCAGCGCGAATGCCTCCAAGCTCCATCCTTACACGAGCTTGGACGGATC
Organism: Vicinamibacterales bacterium; assembly: GCA_035699745.1. Lineage (NCBI taxonomy): Bacteria > Pseudomonadati > Acidobacteriota > Vicinamibacteria > Vicinamibacterales > Vicinamibacterales bacterium. The sequence continues at coordinate 48,042 of DASSPH010000099.1, read as the reverse complement.
GGCGGGACTGGAAGGTTGGAATCGCTAGCGGAGAATGTCGTACGGGTCGATGGGGGTTCCCGTCCACCACTGGCGCTCCGGCGTCAGCCGGAAGACGGCAAAGTGCAGATGCGGCGTGTCTTTCGGGGCATTGCCCGAGGTGCCCACGTAGCCAATCACCTGGCCGCGGCTGACGCGCGCGCCTTCCTTGAGGCCTTCCGCGTAGCGGTCCAGATGGGCGTAGTAGTACGAGTACTCCCTGCCGGGATCGAACTGATAGATCGTGTTGCCGCCCGCCTTGCTGACGAACAGCTTGGCGATCGTGCCGTCTTCGACCGCGACCACGGGCGTCCCCGACGGGGCGAGGATGTCGATCGCCTCGTGCTCGCGGGAGCCGCCGCGCCGGTCGTGGAACGATCGCACCAGTTTGCCGGCCTCGATTCCCTGCACCGGGATCATCAGATCGCGCGATTCGAGATCCTTGGCTTCCGGCGAGGTCGCCGGGATCACGCCGGTGCGCCCCGACGTGGGCGCGGGCGCCTCGACCACCGCGCTCGGCGTATCGTCCATCCCGCGCGGCTGGACGATCGCGACGGCGCCGTCCGGCCGCGGCCGCGCCGAGCCGAGCGACGCGACGACGAACGCGCCGAGCACGAAACCGAGCAGACCGGCGGCGACGAGATGCCGCATCGCGGGTCGGCGCAGGTCGGGCGGCATCGCGTTCATTCGCTGAACACCACCCTGGTGCCGGGGCGGACGAGCGACGCGAGCTTCGCCGCATCCCAGTTGGTCAGCCGCACGCATCCGTGCGACGCCGTCTTGCCGACGGTCGCCGGCTCCGGCGTGCCGTGCATGCCGTAATGCGGTTTCGAGATGTCGACCCACACGACGCCCACGGGATTGTTCGGTCCCGGCGGGATGGTCGCCTTCGAGTGGCCGGGATCGGCGTCCCAGAACAGGTCCGGGTTGTAGTGGAACTTCGGATCGCGCTGCACGCCCGTGACCTTCCACTCGCCGATCGGCAGCGGATCGTGTTCGCTGCCGGTAGTCACCGGGGCGTACATCAGGATCTTGCCGGTCCCGTCCACCACGGTGAGATCCGACGTGCTCTTCTTGACGGTGACGACCGTGGCGGCCGGGTTGTCCGCGCCGGGGGCCGCATCGGACTGACGCCCGCGCGGCGGCCCGACGGGGGGAACCGCGGCAGCGACGTTGGGGACCTGAATCTCTTCACCCGCGGCGAACTTCGCGCCCGGGTTCATCCGGCGCAGGAGCGCCGGGCTGGCGTGGAACCGCTCGCCGAGCGCCTCCAGCAGGCTGGCGTATCCAAGCGCCGGCAGCTTCGACTTCGCCACCATGTCTTCGGGAATGTCCGGGGTGAACGGCCCCGCGGCGTCCTCGTCGGTGATGCGGTACGCGGTCACCGCGTCGGCGGGCAGCGCGTCCGCCTTGCCGCCGTTCCTGGTGAACGCGTCGAGCGCGCGCGTCGTGCTGGTGCCGATCGCGCCGTCGATCTCGCCCGGCGAGAAGCCCGCGCGATCCAGCATGACCTGCGTCTGTACGGCGGTGATGTTCAGCCCGGACGCTGCCGCCGGCGCCTTCCCCCCGCGTTTCTGCGCGTCGAGCGGCGCGGCCAACCCGCCGAGGCTCGCGACGACCAGCCATGCGATCAGGATCGACCCTCGATCCTCGACCCTCGATCCTCGAACTCTCATCAATGGACCTCCGCAGGCGCGCGCCGATCGCCGCCGCGCCGTTCGGCCGCGGCCGATGGCTGCGGCCCAATCTCGATCAAGCGGAACGGCCGATCGGGAAACACCTCGCGCATCAGCGACGCCGACACGTTGTAGACCGGGACGTTGGTGCGCGTCCGCCCTTCCGGCGCGCCGTGATGCGCGTGCCCGTGAAACACCGCGGTGACGGGGAAGCGCGTGATCGGATCCTCGAGGCGGCTGCAGCCGAGGAACGGATAGATGTCGCACGGCTCCCCTTCGACGGTCGACTGGACCGGCGCGTAGTGGAGCAGGACGATGAGGTGATCGTTGCGCAGGCGGGCCAGCGCCGACTCCAGCTTCAGCGCTTCGTCCACCGCTTCGTGCACGAAGCGCTTGATGATCTCCTCGCCCCACGGGCCGAGGGCGCGCCGCCCGAAGCCGCCGGCAAAGCCCTTGATCCCCGCGAACCCGATCCCGTGCACCTCGCAGGTCTCGCCGTCGAGCGTGGTGACGCCCGCGTCCTTGAGGATGTGTGCGATCTCCGCCTGCTGATTCGATTCGAAGTCGTGGTTGCCGAGCACGGCGACCGCCGGAATCTTGATCGCCGGCGTGAGCTCCTTCACGAACGCGCGGGCTTCCTCGGCCAGCCCGTAGTCGGTCAGGTCGCCGCAGAGCAGCAGGATGTCGGCGGCGTCATTGATCTGCGAGAACAGCGGCTGCAGGGAGCCGGGCTGGCTGGCGCGGCCGAAGTGCAGGTCGCCAATGGCGGCGATTCGGACGATGTCCTTCGGTGGCATTCCGAAGGGGAGAGAGCAAAGCGTATACCGCGCGTCGGCGGAAAGGCCGGGCTTACACGCGCCTCAGCTGTTCGTCGAGCGCCGCAATCGCCTGCTCCAGCATCTGGCGGTGAGCCGGGGCGGTGGCGCGGGCCAGGTCGGCGGCGGCGCGCGATCGGGCGAGCTCGAGCCCCTCGCGCCGCGCCCGCCGCGCCTTCTCGTCGCCGGTCAGCGCCGGCGCCGCGCTCGGCCGGCGTGCGGCTTCCTCCTGCTGGAACTCGACCATCTTCGACTCGAACCCGCGCGCCATATCCGCCTTCTATAATAAAGGCACATGCACTCCCTGCTCCGCACGCGTGCGTTCGTGTGCCTCGTTGTGTGCCTGCTGCTCGCAGCGTGCAACCGCGGCGCCGCGCCGGGCGGCGACGGGGCCGCCCCTGCCGCCGCGCCCGCGCCCGCGGCGCCGCCCGCGCCCGGCCCTCCGCCGCCCGATGATTCGGGCCTGCCCAAGATCGTCGCCCTGGGCGACAGTCTCACCGCGGGCTACGGCCTGCTCGAGAGCCAGGCGTTCCCGGCGCTCCTGCAGTCGAAGCTCGCTGCCGACGGCTACAAGTGGGAAGTCGTCAACGCGGGCATTTCCGGCGACACCTCCGCCGCCGGACTGCAGCGCATCGACTGGGCGCTCGGACAGCACGACGTCCGGATCCTGATCCTCGAGCTCGGCGCCAACGACGGCCTGCGCGGCCTGCCCGTCGCCGAGATGAAGAAGAACCTCGGCGGCATCATCGAGGCGGCGAAGGCGAAGGGCGTCGCCGTGCTGCTCGTCGGCATGGAAGCGCCGCCGAACTTCGGTCCGGAGTACACCGTATCGTTCCGGCAGGCGTACCGCGAGTTGGCGAGAGAGCACAAGGTGCCGTTCCTGCCGTTCCTGCTCGACAAGGTGGCGGGCAATCCCGCGCTGAATCAGGGAGACGGCATCCATCCCAACGTCGAGGGGACGGCGATCGTCGCGGATACCGTCTGGCAGGCGCTCCGGCCGCTGGTCGACGCCGCCACATGATCGCGCTGCACGGGGTTTCCAAGACAGTTCCGAGCGGCGAGTCGATGCTCACGATCCTGCACCCGCTGGATCTGCGCATCGAGGCGGGGCGCGTCGCGGCGATCGTCGGGCCGTCGGGCAGCGGCAAGTCGACGCTGCTCGGGCTCCTCGCCGGTCTCGACAACCCGTCCACCGGCCGCATCCTGATCGACGGCCAGGACATCACCGCGATGTCGGAGGACGACCTGGCGCGGTTTCGCGGGACGCGCATCGGGTTCGTGTTCCAGTTCTTTCATCTGCTGCCGTCGCTGACCGCGCTCGAGAACGTCCGGGTGCCGCTCGAGATCGCCGGCCAGCCCGATGCCGGGCGCCGGGCGGATGCGCTGCTCGCGGAAGTCGGCCTGGCGCCGCGCCGCCATCACTATCCGTCGCAGCTGTCCGGCGGTGAGCAGCAGCGCGTGGCGATCGCGCGCGCGCTGGCGAACGATCCCGCCATCCTCCTCGCCGACGAACCCACCGGCAACCTGGACAGCGGCACGGGCCATCACATCATCGACCTGCTGCTCGACGTGAACCGCACGCGCAAGACCACCGTCGTGCTGGTCACGCACGATCCGGAGCTCGCCGCGCGCGCCGACCAGACGATCGCCCTGCGCGACGGGTACGTGGTATGAGGTTCGTCCTCCTCATGGCCGTCCGCGAGGTCCGCGCCTCATGGCGGCGGCTGGTCTTCTTCTTCGTCTGCGTGGCGATCGGCGTCGGCGCTATCGTGCTGCTGCGATCGGTGATCCAGACCGTGCGCGGCACGCTCGCAACGGAGTCGCGCGCGATGATCGCCGCCGACGTCGCGGTCATGACCAATCGTCCCTGGACGCCGGAGGTGCGCGCCGATCTCGATCGCGCCCTGGCGCGCGCGCCGGTCCGCGAGCGCCAGGAGATGATCGACGTGGCGACGATGGTGCGCCCCGCGGAGGACGGCGGCACGGCCGCGGCGCGGATGGTGGAGCTGCGCGCGGTGCAGCGCGGATTCCCGCTGTACGGCAGGGTCGCGCTGCAGGACGGGCGCCCGTACTCGCACGATCTCGTCGCCAACCGGGGCGTGCTCGTGCGGCCGGAGCTGCTCACGCAGCTCGGCGTGCAGGTCGGCGATCGACTGCTGATCGGCGGCCAGCCGTTCACCATTCGCGGCGTGATCGCGCAGGAACCCGGTCGGCGCGTCGGCGCGTTCAGCTTCGGGTCGCGCGTCATGATCGATCTCGCCGACCTGCAGGGGCTCGGGCTGCTCTCGCTCGGCAGCCGCGCGAACTACCGGATCCTGCTGAAGGTCGATGAACCGGGCGTCAACGCGCTCGAGCGCGACCTCCGCCGCGAGTTCCGCGACCGCTTCGTCGGCGTCAGCTCGTTCCGCGCGACCGAAGACCGCATCGGGGACGACCTGGCGCGCGCCGAGAACTACCTGAGTCTGGTCGGCTTCGTCATCCTGGTGCTCGGCGGCATCGGGGTCTGGAGCGTGACCCGCGTCTTCGTCCGCCAGAAGATCCGCAGCGTCGCGATCCTCAAGTGTGTCGGCGCCACGACGCGGCAGGTGCTCGGCGCCTACGTGCTGCAGGTCGTATTCCTCGGCCTGGCCGGCAGCGCGCTCGGCGTCGGCCTCGCCCAGGTGGCGCTCGGCGCGATCCCGGAAGACATCGGCGCCGCCCTCGGCACGGCGACGACGTATTCCCTGACACTGTCGGCGGTGTGGCAGGGGATTGCCGTCGGCATGCTCGTGTCCCTGTTGTTCTCGCTGGTGCCGCTGCTCGAGGTCCGGCGGGTGAAGCCGCTCCTGCTGCTGCGCGGCGGGACGGCCGGCGCCATCGGCGGCGCGCCGGTGTTCCCGGCGTGGTGGACGCCCGCCGGCGTCAGGGCGCGGATTGCGGCGCTCGATCGGGCGCAGGTCGCGGCCGCGCTGCTCGTCGGCGCGGCGCTGGTCGCGGTCGCCGGCTGGCAGGCGGCGTCGCTGAAGGTCGGCGCGATCGTCTGCGCCGGGTTCGCCGTTGTCGCCTTCGTCCTCCATCTCGTCGGCACCGGCGTCGTCCGCGCCGTGCGGCCGGTGGCGCGCGCCCGCTGGTTCCCGCTGCGGCATGCCGTGCTCAGCCTCGGCCGTCCCGGGAACCAGACCCGCGTCATCCTGCTGGCGGTCGGCATCGGCAGCTTCTTCGTCATCGGCGTCCGCTCGCTGCAGGCCAACCTGCTGCAGCAGTTCTCGCTGGAGCTGGGCAGCAGCGGCGCGGACATGTTCCTCATCGAGATCCTCCCGCCGCAGGTGGATCGCGTCCGTGCGTTCCTCGATCAGCGGAAGGCGGAGGACGCCGGACCGCCGCAGATGATTCCGGTGATGCGCGCCCGGGTCACCGGCGTGCGGGGACGCGACACCAACCTCGAATCGTTCACCGAGGTCCGGCGCCAGGGCTCGCTCGGCCGCGAGTACACGATCACCTATCGCGATCACCTGCAGCCGAACGAGACGGTCACCGACGGCGCGTTCTGGAGCGGACAGCCGCCGCTGCCGGAGAACACCGCCGTCGGCGAAGTGTCGATCGAAGAGAGCGTGCACGAGCGCTGGCGCATCAACGTCGGGGACGTGATGCGGTTCGACATCGTCGGCCGCGTGTTCGAGGCGAAGGTGACGAGCGTGCGGGACGTGGAGTGGGAGGACGCCCGCAGCGGCGGGTTCATGTTCGTCTTCCGTCCGGGCCCGCTCGACAAGGCGCCGCAGACCTGGATCGGCATCCTCAAGGCGCCCGGCGACGCGGTCGCGCGCGGGCGGTTTCAGCGCGATCTCGTCGCCCAGTTCCCGAACGTGTCGGCCATCGACGTCCGGGAGATCCTCAACACGGTCAAGACCGTGGTGGACAACGTCACGCTCGCCATCAGCATCGTCGGCGGGATCGCGCTGGCGAGCGGCGTGCTGATTCTCGCCGGCGCGGTGGCGATGACGAAGTTCCAGCGCGTCTACGAGGCCGCGATCCTGCGGACGCTGGGAGCCAGCACGCGGATGCTGGCGGCGATGCTGGCGCTGGAGTACGGCGGCCTCGGACTGCTCGCCGGCGGCGTCGGCGGCGCCGCGGCGCTGGCGCTGACGTGGGCGCTGTCGCGGCACGTGCTCGACATTCCGTGGCGCCCGGCGCCCGGGCTGGCGCTGCTCGGCGCCGCGGTCACGACCGCGCTGGTCGGAGTCGTCGGCGTGACGTCCAGTTACGACGTCCTCCGCAAGAAGCCCCTGGGCACGCTCAGGGCTGAGTAGCGTTGATCGCCCGGCTCGAAAAATCCCACGCACTCAAGTGATAAGATGGGAGTTTAGGGCTCCCCGGAGATGACCGGCATGGACACGTCGACCTACAAGGAAGCGCTGATCAAGAAGCGTGCGGAGATCCTGGCCGCCGGCGGCGGTGTAAAGCCTCTGCAGGAGACCATGAGCGACGTGAACTCGCGCCAGGGGGATCTCGCGGACCAGGCCAGCGGCAACAACGAAGTCCACATTCAGCTGAAGCTGAAACAGACCGACGCCAAGATCCTCCAGGCCATCGAAGAGGCGCTGCGCCGCATCGAGAAAGGCACCTACGGCGTCTGCCGCGACTGCGGCGAGGAGATCGCGCCGGCCCGGCTCAACGCGATCCCCTGGACGCGGGTCTGCATCACCTGCAAGGAAAAACAGAGCTCGTGAAACCCGCCGAACTGCTCGAGTTGCTCCGCGAGTTCCACCGCGAGAAGTCCGCGCTTCGCGCCCGCCACGTCGCCGGTGCGCGCCTGATCGGCGACTACAACTTCAACAACACCTACCAGTACATCATCAACCGCGAAGACGTGCATCTCGCGTGGCTGCGCGACGCGATCGCGGATCTCGGCGGCACGTCCGAAGATGCCCCGGAGCCGGCGATTCAGGCCTCGGGAAAGAACGCGGCCCAGACGATCTTCCGCGAAGACAGCGGCCAGGCTCAGGCGTTCGTGGATCGCTGGCGCGATCGCATCGAGCCGATCGTCAACGCCCGCCACAAGACGATGCTGCGGCTGATGCTCGGGGAGGTGCTGGAACACAAGCGCTTCTTCGACCTGGCGCTCGCCGGGCGGCAGGACCTCCTCGGCCGCCGCGCCGACGGCATGGGAACGCCGGGAAGGGTGTTGCCCACCCGGTGGGTCGGGGGCCGATAGCCGGTTGCCAGTTGCCGGTTGCCAGTTGCCAGTTGCCAGTTGTCAGTTGCCGGTTGCCGGTTGCCGGTAGCCAGTTGTCGGTTGCCGGTAGCCAGTTACCAGTAGCCAGTTAGCGGTTGCCAGTTGTGCGTGCGATAGCGGTCGCGCTCGGGTCGAATCTGGGGTCCCGGGATGGCAACATCCGCATGGCTGCCGCCGCGCTCGCGCGCATTCTGCGCAACTTCCGCATTTCCTCCATCATCGAAACGGCGCCCGTTGGCCCAGGCCTCGAAGAGGATCCGCCCTATCTCAACGCCGTGGGTGTGGGGGAGTCGGACCTGCCGGTCCGCGAGATCTTCGATGCCTTGCGCACCATCGAGCAGCAGACCGGTCGTACCCGCCCGTACCCCGGCGCGCCGCGCACGCTCGATCTCGATCTGATCCTGGCGGGGGACGAGGTGCTCGACGACCCCGATTTGCAGGTGCCGCATCCACGCTTCCGCGACCGCCTCTTCGTGCTCGACCCGCTCTGCGAGATTGCGCCCGATCTCGTCGACCCGGTGACGGGACTCACCATCCGGCAGTTGCGGCGGAAGCTGTAAGCTGCCCGCGCTCCGCGTGTCCCTCACCGCTGCCGGTAAAAAAGGAAGGGCCGGGGTGATGCCCCGGCCCTTCCAGACTGAGAGCTGAGAGCTGACAGCTCAAAGCTCAGTGTGGCAGCTGACTACGTCGTCTTCTTGTAGGTCGTGGACGACGGGCCGCGGCCGCCGGTGCGATCGATCTTCAGCTTGCCGTCGGCGAGCGACCAGGTCTGCGTGTTCTCGCCCTGCTCGGTCTTGGTGGTGATGACGAGCTTGGCGCCGTCCCACTTGGCCGAGACCTTCGCGGTCATCTGGCCCATCGTCATTTCCGTCTCGGACCCGTCGAGCTTGTAGACGCGGGTCTGCGGGCCCTGACGGCCCTGGGTCTCCACGGTCAGCTCGGTCGCGGTCTGCTTGACGGTCATCGGACCCGCCATACCGCGTCCGCCGCCGCCGCCGGCCGGCGCTGCCGCCGCGGGGTCGACGTCGGGCGTCCACGTGCCCGAGAAATCCGGTTTCTGCGCATAGCCGGCGACGGCCAGCGCGACGACGAGGACCGCCGTCAATCCAAGTTTCCGCTGCATGCTCTGACTCCTTTTGCTAGACGAACGATGACGAACGACGTACGGGCATTGAAGCGCCAGCTTACTCGAAGCGCAGCGCCTCAATCGGATCCAGGCTCGCCGCCTTGCGAGCCGGGTAGAAGCCAAAGAATACGCCCGTCAGGGCGGCGAACCCGAAGGCGAGCGCGATCGCGTCCCCGGAGATGTCGGCGGGCCACTGCATGAACTTCTGCACCGCGGCGCTCAGCCCGAAGCCGAGCCCGATGCCGATCAGCCCGCCGATCAGGCTGATGACGATCGCTTCGACGAGGAACTGCAGCAGCACGTCCTTGCCGCGGGCGCCGATCGCCATGCGCAGTCCGATCTCTCTGGTCCGCTCGGTGACCGAGACCAGCATGATGTTCATGATGCCGATGCCGCCGACGAGCAGCGACACGCCGGCGATGCTCGCCAGCAGCGTCGTCATCGTCTTGGTGGTCTCGGTCTGCACGCTGGCCATTTCCTCGAGCGTGCGCACCATGAAGTCATCGGCGTCGCCGGACACGATCTTGTGGCGGACGCGGAGCACGCCGCGGATCGCCTCGGCGACGTCCTGGATCTGTTCCGGCGTCGCCGCCGAGACGGTGATGTTGTTCAGGTTCTGCTGTCCCTGCAGCTTCTTCATCACCGTGCTGTAGGGCACGAAGATCGTGTCGTCCTGATCCTGGCCCATCGCCGACTGTCCCTTGGACGCCATCACGCCGATCACCTTGAACGGCTGGTTGCGGATGCGGATGATCTGACCGGTCGGATCGACCTCCGGGCCGAACAGCGTGTCGGAGACGACGCTGCCGAGCACGGCGACCTTCTGCGCGCCGGTGACGTCCTGCTGGGTGAAGAACGCGCCGTACTTGGTCGGCCAGCTGCGAATCAGCGGCAGGTCGGTGTCGGTGCCCTGGACCTGCGTCGACCAGTTCTGGGTGCCGGCGATGACCTGGCCGCGCGTGTTGGCGCCGGCGGCGACGTACTGCACACCGGGAATCTCGCGGATCGCGGCGGCATCCTCCGGGGTCATCGTCGTGGCGTTCCCCTGGCCCATGCGCACGCCGCCGGTCTGGAAGTTGCCGGCGTTCACCATGATCATGTTGGTGCCCGCGGACTTGACGCGCTCTTCGATGGTCGTGCGCGCGCCGGTGCCGAGCCCGACCATGGTGATGACGGCGCCGACGCCGATGATCATCCCGAGCATCGTCAGCACGGTGCGCATCTTGTTGCGGTTCAGCGCCTTCAGCGCGATCCGCAGGGTCATTAGTATCGACATGTCATCCTCACCTGGGCCCGGCTGGTTCGCTCGCTCACCCGGCGACGGGCTGCTGCTGTTGCGCGACCGACGGCGGCACGTGCGAGTTGTCGTCGTCGGGCGGCGGCAGCTGCTTCAGCTCCTCCGACGCCAGCCGGCGATGGCGGATCTGCTCGTCGATCTGGATCCGGCCGTCGCGGAACTTGACGAACCGGGTGCCGTGCTCGGCGATGTCCATCTCGTGCGTGATCAGCAGCACCGTGATGCCGTGCTCGAGATTGAGCTTCTGGAAGATGTCCATGACCTCGATCGAGGTGCGCGTGTCGAGGTTGCCGGTGGGCTCGTCGGCCAGGAGGATCGACGGCTTGTTGATCAGCGCGCGCGCGATGGCGACGCGCTGCTGCTGCCCGCCGGAGAGCTGGTTCGGATAGTGGTCCATGCGCTTGCTCAGGCCCACGATGTCCAGCACTTCCTTGGCGCGCCGGTGCCGCTCGGACGCCTTCATCTTGCTGCCGCCGTTGTAGAGCAGCGGCAGCTCGACGTTGTCGAGCGCCGTCGTCCGCGACAGCAGGTTGAACCCCTGGAAGACGAACCCGATTTTCGTGTTGCGGATCCCCGCCAGTTCGTCCTTCGACATCCGCGAGACATCCTTGCCGTCGAGGAAGTACTGCCCGCTGGTCGGACGGTCCAGGCACCCGACGATGTGCATGAACGTCGACTTGCCGGAACCTGACGGGCCGGTGACGCAGACGAACTCACCGCGGTGGACGTCGAGCGACGCCCCCCGCAGGGCCCGCACTTCGATGTCGCCGACCTGATAGGTCTTGGTCAGGTCACGAACAGAGATAACGAGGTCAGACATCAGCTGGTTTTATCCCCGCCCGCCGCCGCGGCCGCCGCCACCGCCGCCAGGCCCGCCGGGCCCGCGGCCGCGCTGCGGCATCAGCGGATTGTTGGCGTTGTTCTGCTGGTTGGCCGGACGGCTCGCCATTTCCGGCGTGACGACCGCCGTTACCACTTCCTGGCCGGGCTGCAGCGCGTCGGCGTTGATCACCTCGGTGAACGTGCCGTCGCTGATGCCGAGCCGCAGGTCGACCGGCTTGAGCTGCTTGTTGATGAAGAGCCAGGCGCGCCCGCGCGTCTCCACCGTCGCCAGCGGGCCGAACAGCGCGTCAATCGTCGTCGCCGACGTCACCGCCGCCGAACGCGAGTTCGCCGCCTGCTGTCCCTGCACCTGTCCTCGCGGCGCGTTGGCATCCCCCCGCCGCCCCTGCCCGGCACCCTGGCCCTGACCGCCGGGGCCCTGGGCGGTCTGGCTGCCGCTGCGGGCGCCGCCGAAGCCCTCTCCCGGACCGCCGCCCTGGGGCGGGCCGAAACCGCCGCGCCCGCCGCCCTGGCCGCCCTGCGCTTCGCGCTGGCGGCGGCGCTCCTCGGCCTGGGCGCGCTCCTCGGGCGACATCTGCGCGAGACGCTCCTGCCAGCGCTTCTCGCGCTCCTCCGGCGTCATGTTGGCGAAGCCGCCGCCGCGCCCGCCGCCCGGACCCGGCGCGCCGCCCTGCGCGGCCTGCCCCTCGCCGCGCGCCCGCTGGCCGTCGGCCGGGGCGGCCTGCTGACCCTCAGGGCGCTGGCGCTGACCGGTACCGCCCGTGGGGGCGTTCTGTGCGCGCTGCTGATTCTGCGGCGCCTGACCCGGCGCCGCCGTTCCGGGCGCCGTACCGCCAGTCCCCTGCGTGCCCTGCGTCCCACCGCGGGCACCGCCCGCCGTTGGCGCGCCGCCCGGTCCGCCCGCAGTGTCGCCGCGGCGCCCGCGGCCGAACCCGCGCTCCAGCTCCGGCGGCACCGGCTGGTTGAACGCCGCGAAGATGTCGGTCGTCGGCCGGAAGCGCAGCGCCGCGTTCGGCACGCGCAGGACGTTCTGCCGGCGCGCGATCTCGATCGTCACCTGCGCGGTCATGCCCGGCTTCAGCTTCAGCTCCGGGTTCGGCACGTCGATGACGGTGGAGTAGGTGACGACGTTCTGCACGGTGACGGGGTTCAGCCGCACCTGCTTCACGCTGCCGTGGAAGGTCTCGTTCGGATAGGCGTCGACCCGGAACGACACTGCCTGTCCGGGGCGCATGCGGCCGACGTCGGATTCGTCGATGCTGGCGTTCACCTGCATCGCGGTGAGGTCCGCGGCGATGATGAACAGCTCCGGCGCCGACATGCTCGCCGCGACCGTCTGGCCGCGATCGACGCTGCGCTTGATCACGATGCCGTCGATCGGCGCGGTGATGACGGTGTGATCGAGGTCCACTTCCGCCTTGTTCACCGCCGCCTTCGCCTGAACGATCGACGATTCGGTGGACTTGAGCTGCGCTTCCGCGGTCTTGACGTTCAGCTCGGCGTTCTCGAGATCGACCTTGGTCGCGAGCTGGCGGGCGGAGAGCTCGCGCGCCCGCGCCAGCTTCTGCCGCGCGTCGTCGAGCGTCACTTTCTGCCGCTCGAGGTTCGCCATGGCGTTGTTCAGATTCGCCTTCGCGGTCTCGACCTGCGTCTGGAGGATCGACGGATCGAGCCGGGCGACCACTTGGCCCTTCTTCACGATCGAGTTGAAGTCGGCGTAGAGCTCCTGGACGATGCCCGACACCTGGGTGCCGACGGTGACGGTGGTCACCGCCTGCAGCGTGCCGGTGGCGCCGACGCCGTCCACGATGTCGCCGCGCGACACCTGGAGCGTCGTGACGGTGGGTTCCTTCTCGGGCCGGTTGGCGTAGAACACGGCGCCGCCGGCGCCCAGCACGGCGAGGATGATGACGACGGGAAGCAGCTTTTTCATGACTGTGGAAGGCTCTCGCTTAGAGTCCGCCGCCGCCGCCGACGGCGGCGACGCCGCGCGTGCCGACGGTCTGCACGGTTTCGAAGTTGACGAGCGCCTTCCGGTAGTTGAGGAGGGCGCGCAACTCGTTGTTCTGCGCGTCGAGGAAATCGCGCTGAGCCTGGACGACCTCGTAGTTGATCGCCATGCCGACCTCGAACTTGCTCTGCGCCGCCTGGAGCCGCTGCTGCGCCAGCTCGCGCGCGGTGCGCGACTGCTGCACGGCTTCCAGGCTGCTCTGCACGGTCAGCGCCGCGTTGGCGACGTCGGTGGCGATCTGCAGCTGCAGCGCCTTCAGGTTGGCCTGGGTCTGCTCGAGGGCCAGGCGCGAGCGGGCGACGTTGGCTTCCTGCGTGCTTCGCCCGAGCGGCACCGCGAAGTTCATCTGCACGTTCCAGGTGGGCAGGTCGAACTTGCCCAGCGTCGACAGCGCATCGGCATATCCGGACGGAATGGTCTGGGTCACCGCGCCGCCGAGGCCGCCGCGCACGAACTGCGTCCCGCCGACGCCGCTCAGGCCGTACTGCGCGACCAGATCGAGCTGCGGTTTGGTGAGCTCGACCTGCTGACGCAGGTTGATGTCGCTGATGCGCAGGTTGTTCATCGATTGCTGCACGTCGGTCCGCTCTCTCAAGGCGCGGGCGACTGCCGCGTCGACGTTCAGCGCCTCGGGCGCCGCGGCCGGGCGGTCGACGGGATTGATCGAGGAGGTCCAGAGCGGATCGTCGGTACCGCTGACGATCAGCCGCTTGAGCGCGAGTTCCGCGGTGCGGACCGTGGCCTGCGCCTGCACCAGCGTGAGCCGCCGGTTCGCCGCCTCGGCCTGCGCCGAGGTGATGTCGATCGGCGCCAGCGTGCCGATCTCGACCCGCGCCTGGTTGTCCTGCACCAGCTTGTTGGAGATATCGAGCGAGTTCTGCGCCGCTTCGACCGCCTGAATCGCGAACACCAGATCCCAGTAGGCATTGCGCGTGTTCGCGACGGTCGTCGCCGTCGTCGCCTGCACCGCGATCTCGTCGTTCTGCTGGCTGATGCGGTTGGTCTGCAGCCCCGCGCGCGTCGCGTCGATGCGCCATCCGCGCCAGAGCGGCTGCGTGATGTTCGCCGTCAAGCCGGAGTTGTAGGTCGGATTGCGCACCGCGAACAGGTTCGAGCTGTTGACGCGCGAGTTGGTCCAGCCGACGTTCCACGACCCGCCGTGCCATTTCATGTTCTGCGCGAAGCCGCCCTGCCACGAGACCGTCGACGTGTTCAGGCTGTTGCCCGTCGCGCCCTGTGTCTGGTTGGTGACCGCGTTGGTGACGCTCCGGTTCCCGACCGTGGAGGTGAGATTGGGCCGGTAGAACGCTTCCAGACCGGCGAGGGTGAAGTCGGTCAACCTCGGCGTGATGCGGGCCACGCCGATGTCGATGTTGCGCTCGCGCGCGCGGGCGACGGCGTCTTCGATCGTCAGATCGACACGCGGACCGGCGGTCACGAAGGGGGCCGTCGGCTGCGCCGGGGTCGTCGTGACGACGGGCGCGGGCGTCTGCGCCGGCGTCTGCGGAGCGGGCGGCTGCGCCGCCGGCGTCTGTGCCGCCGCGGCGGACACGGTGAGCGTCAGTACGGCCGCCGCCGTCATGACAACGTTCTTCTTCACGAAACCCTCCAGCACGTTGGGAATGAACTGCGAATGATCGACGTTACCTGGGACCGCCGCCGCGGCGGCCGTCACGCTCGCGCATCGCCCTCATGGCGTCGAGCTTGGCACGCTGCTCCTGGGTGAGCAGCTTGTTCATGCGATAGAGCAGGATCACGCGCGCCTTGTTGGCCTCGCTGCGGGCCGCCTCGACCTTGTCCAGCTGCGCGACGACCGCCGCTTCGTCCGGCGCCCCGTCGAGGAGCATCTTCTGCAGGATCGCGTCGGCCTTCTCGAGCCGCTCGTTCAGTTCCATGCGCTGCGCGAAGGTGCGCTGCCACACCTGCTCGAGCGCCGCCGATTGTTGATCGGTTATGCCCAGTTCGGCGCGGAGTCCCGGATCCATCCAGAACTTCTTCCGGCCCTCGCGACCGGAAGGCTTGCCCGGCTGAGCGTTGTCGTTCTTCTGAGACGACTGAACGGCACTCCGCTGTTCAGTCGCGCCGCAGTTCACCGCCGCGCGCGCCCGCGCGCTTGCGAACAGCAGGGCTGCACACAGGAAACCGAGTGATCTGGTCATTGCTGCCGTGATTTACGACCCCTCCCGGGGGGTTGTTTACCGGCGTTGTGTAAGCCGCTGCCCATTGCGCCCGACGGCCTCCGGCAAATCATTGAGCCGCCACGGGTTGTTTTCGGGCACGTCGCTTGCCTTGCCGAAGGCAGGAGGCGGACGGTGCGCAACGTGATGATCGGATGGATGGTACTCGCCGCGCTGCTGCTGGGCATGAGCCTGGGCCGGGCCGCCGACGGCAATGAAACCACGATGACCGTCCAGGTCAGCTCCGCGGAGCACGAGACGGACGAGGGCTACTTCGCCCTCGGCAAGGACGTGACGCTGGTCGCCAAGCCCGGCACCGAGCTGCACCGCTTCCTGTCACGCCAGAACGGCCACCAGGTGCGGATCACGATGACGATGGTGGACGGGCGGCAGCTTTCGCGGATCGACCGCTGATCGAGCGGCGCACGGGCTCATCCGTCAGCCGGGGCACTTCCACAACGGGTTTTACGGGTTCTACGGGTTCTTCGGGTTCCTCGGGTTCTCCGGGTTCAGGTTCTACGGGTTCACGGTTCTACGGGGTTCACCGTCGCATCAGCCGAACCTGGAGAACCTGAACCGGGAGAACCCGGAGAACCCGAAGAACCCGTAGAACCCGTAAAACCCGTAAAACCCGAAACCGAGTCACCCGGATGCTCCCGCGAGCGCCGCTAGAGAGCAAACCGCTCGAGCGTCTCGATCACTTGCCCGACGATGTTGTTGGGCGTCGATGCGCCCGCGGTCAGTCCCGCCACGATGCGCCCCTCGCGGGCGAGCCAGCCCTCGCTGACGACTTCCGCCGCCGCCGCCGTGGACGGGGCGCCCACCGGACGATGGCGGATGCGATCGGCAGACAGCAGACAGCCCGGATCCGAGATGTGATACGTGCGCACCCGCGCCGCGCAGATGCGCGCCAGGTTGCAGGTGTTGCTGCTGTTGTACCCGCCGACCACGATCATCAGGTCCAGCGGCTCGCGGTCGAGCAGCGCTTCGACGGCATCCTGCCGCTCCTGCGTCGCGCTGCAGATCGTGTCGAAGGCGCGGAAGTGCTGCGGCAGCGCCGCCTCGCCGTGGCGATCGCGCATCGCCGCCCCGATCATCTCGCCAATCTCCAGCGATTCCGACATCAGCATCGTGGTCTGGTTGGCGCAGCCGACGCGCACGAGATCGCGATCGGGATCGAAACCGGGCGACACGGCGCCGGCGAACCGGGTGAGGAACGCCTCGCGATCGCCGCCGTTCCGGATGTAGCTGCAGACGATCGCCGCCTCGTCGCGGTCGAGCACGACCAGATAGCGGCCGTTGGGATACTTGAGCGCCTGGGACGCGGTCGCCCGCGTCTCCTCGTGCTTCACCTTGCCGTGGATGATCGACGTGAAGCCGTCCTGCGCGTAGCGGACGACGTTCTTCCAGACGTTCAGCACCGAGCCGCAGGTGGTGTCGACGAGGGTGCAGCCGCGCGCGGAGAACGCCAGCATCTCCTCGACGGTGATGCCGAAGGCCGGCAGGATGACGACGTCATCCGGGCCGAGGTCGGCGACCGATCGTTCCCCGGGGTCGCTGAGGAAGCGGATGCCGTTGGCGCGCAGCCGATCGTTGACGTGCGGGTTGTGGATGATCTCGCCGGTGAGGAAGACCTGCCGTCCGGGAAAGCGGGCGACGGCCTGATACGCGTAGTCGACGGCGCGATCGACGCCGTAGCAGAAGCCGAACTCGCGGGCGAGGTGGATCGTCAGGCGTCCCGAGTCGTGGCGGAAGCCGCCGGCGCGCACCTGATCGACGAGCGCGCTGTGATAGGCGGCCGCGAGCTCGCCCGCAACGGCCTGCTTCATGTCGAGGCCCTTGCGGAAGATCAGCGGCTGGGTCGTGCTCACTTCATGTCGCGCGCGTGCGGCGTCATCTCGTCGAGCGCGCTGAGCGTGCTGACGCGCGGCTTCGCGAGGATGTCCGACAGCAGCTCGTCTTCCGGATGCGCGGTCGCCGCCGGCGTGTACTCGCTGGCGATGCTCTGCGTCTTCGGCTGCGTCAGCGTGGGCGGAGCCGTGGTGACGGCCTTGTTGATCTGACGGAGCGGCACCATCTGGCCGAGCCCGAAGCCGGTGATGATCAGGCTGGCGGCGGCCGCGACCGTGACCCAGCGGCGGACGTGCGAATGCCCGCTGATGACGGCGCGCGCCGCCTTCGGGAACGCGATGACGCGGGCCGGCCGCTCGAGCGTCTCGAGCCGGCGCGCAATCTGCGCCTGCTGAGCGGTCAGCCGGTCGGCGGGGAACGCCTCGTCGGCCTCGGCGCGCAGCTCGTCGCCGACGCCCATGATCCAGCGGTCGAATTCATCGAACCGCGCGCGGCAGGTCGCACATCCCTCCAGGTGCGGATGGCCCCCTCCCGTCGTCCACAGACGCGCGAACTGCTGGTCGTTCAGGTGACGACCACGTCCCAGACGGTCAAGAAGTGACACGGCGTTTTCCTTTCAGCTCCCCCGGGGCGCCGGCGGCGGTGTCATGCGCCAGCAGCGCCCTCAACTTACGAATCGCTCGAAACAGGTGCACGCGGACCGTCGATTCGTTCAGACCCGTCAGCGCGCTCACTTCCCGCGACGTTCGACCTTCCACGTGGCTCAGCACGAACACCGAGCGCTGGCGCTCGGGCAGCCTCGACAGCGCGGCGGCAATCGCCCGCCGGCGCTCGCGTCCGAGCAGCGCCTGTTCCGGCGACAGGCCGCCGGCGGCGACCCGGTCGGTCAGATCCCGGTCGGCCGGCGCGTGGTCGCCGGCCGCGCCCTGGCCCGATCGCGTTCCGGGCCTGCCCGACATCGGCAGCAGCCACCGTTCCCGGCGGGTGCGCGCCTTGATGCGATCCAGACACCCGTTGATCAGGATGCGCGTGAACCACACGTCGAACGGCAGCTCTTCGCGGAACGACGCGAGGTGCTGGTACGCCTTCACGAACGCGTCCTGCACCGCCTCGTCCGCCTCGGCGGAATCGCGCAGGTAGTGATACGCGATCCGCGCGGCGCGGCGCTGGTGCCGCGCGACCAGCTCCGCGTACCGCTCGCGCGCGCGATCCAGCTCGCCCGCAGCCTGCGAGGCCTTGACGGCAGAGGCAGCGGCGGCATCCGCTTCACGCGCGGCGGCGAGGGCCGGTGACGTTCCTGACATGAAAATACGCCGCAGCGCCTCCGGCGTTTACCGCCAAAGCCGTGCCGGCCCGGTCGCCCCATTATAGGACGGGGCGGTAAGATACGCGGATGGAATCGTTTCCGGCCGTCCAGGCGGGACGGCCGAAGCCATCGGAGTTCGTCTTCGCGCGCCTCCGCTACGACTCGGGCGACTGGGACTACAACCCCAAGGTTGCGGCGAACGTGCTCAATTCCCTGGTCGAGTACACGACCATCCCGGTGTTCGGCGAGGAAGTGGTGATCGCGGCGGATTCCAAAGAACTGCTGGCCTTTCCGTTCCTGTTCATGACCGGCCACAAGCTCGTTCGCTTCTCGCGCGAGGAGCGCGCGCAGCTCGAGCGGTTCGTGCAGCAGGGGGGCTTCCTCTTCTCCGACGACTGCAACCATGACATCAACGGGCTCTACGCCAAGAGCTTCGAGCAGGAGATGCGCACGATCTTTCCCGGCGCCGGAACGCTGGCCAAGCTGCCCGGCACGCACGCGCTCTATCGCTGCTTCTTCCAGTTTCCCGACGGGCCGCCGACCACCTCCCACGAGCTGAACGGCTGGGGGGACGACATCGTCCACGACTATCTCCGGGCCGTCGAGCATCGCGGTCGGATCGGCGTGCTGTACTCGAACAAGGACTACGGCTGCGAGTGGGACTACGACTGGCGCAACAAGCGCTTCCAGCGAGAGGACAACACGAAGTTCGCGGTGAACATCGTGGTGTACGCGATGACGGCGTAGATGCCCTAATGCAGCGACGTGCCCGGGAAATAGAACTCGAGGACCTGGGCGGGACTCTGGCCCGCGCGCAGACGCGCGATCGCGCCGGCCTGGCAGAGGCCCACGCCATGGCCGAATCCCTTGCCCGAGAACACGAACGTGCGGCCGGATCTGCTGACGGAGAACAGCGTGCTGCGCAGCGAGCGCGCGCCGAGCCGGCGGGTCACGATGTCCCGAAAGACCTCGCCGCGGACGACGAACGTCCGGCTGCCGCGGAGCACGATCTGCTCGGCGCGTCCGGCGCCGTCCCGGCCGGCGACCTCGATGCGGTCGAGCCTGGCGCCGACCGCCGTCCGGACGTCCGCGTTGAGCGCGGCGCGCAGCGCGTCGGCGCCCGCCTCGTAGGTCCACATCGCGTGCGCGCCGGGATCCACGGCGTCCTGGCGCGCCGCGAGATAGGCCGGCGCCACACCGCCCCACACGGCGCCGGCGGCGCTGGTGTGGCCGCCGCAGTCTGCATGAAAGACCGCCCGCGCCGGCGCGTCGGCGAACCAGAGCACTTCGCCTTCGGTCCGCTGCGCCGCACTGCGGGCGATCGACGCCCAGCGCGACGTGGTGAGACGCGCCGGCTCGTACACCTGACAATGCGTGGTCGAACAGAGATCGAATCCGTCCCTGGCATGGCGCCCGCGATTCGCCGCCGCATAGCTGCGGGCGATGACGCTCTGCACCTCGTAGATGCGGGCCGCCAGCGCATCCTCGCCCGGCGCGGGATGGACCTCCGACAACGCCGCCGCGATCACATAGCGCTCGAGCGGAACCTCGCGGACGACGAGGGCCTTGCCTTCGCGCACCTGCACCCGCACTGACGCGGGGGTCGCCCGCGCGACCGATCCGGGAAGCATCACCCGCCCCGGATGAGCCACACAGGCGCTCATTCCGACCACTCCGAGCACCAGCACTCTTCGCACCGTCAGCACGCCGCGCACCCCCGATCACCTTATCGGGTCAAGTCCTCTCGTCATACACTTACCCCCGTGCCACGCATCCTGGTGATCGACGACGACCACGGCGTGCGCGACAGCACGGCGCGCATGCTTCGCGGCGCCGGCTACACCGTGGACACGGCGCCGACCGGCGAGGAGGGGCTGACCGCGGCGAAAGGGAACGTGTTCGACGTGATCCTCTCCGACATGCGCATGCCGGGGATCTCCGGGATGGAGGTGCTGAAGCGGCTGCGCGAAGCGCGCGTCGATTCGGCGTTCATCGTGATGACCGGGTTCGGCACCATCGACATCGCCGTCGAAGCGATGAAGCTGGGCGCAGTGGACTTCGTGCAGAAGCCGTTCCTCCGCGACGAGCTCCTGATGCGGGTGAAGTCCGCCGCCGACCGCCGGCAGCTCGCGCGCCAGGTCGACCTGCTGCAGCGCCAGATCCGCGGCAGCAGCCCCACCGATTCGCTGATCGGCGACAGCGAGCCGATGCTCAAGGTGAAGGATCTCATCGGCCGCGCCGCCGCCGCGGCCGGCACCGTGCTCATCACCGGCGAGACCGGCACCGGCAAGGAACTGGCCGCCCGCGCGATCCACGCCGCCGGTCCGCGCGCATCGCGCGCGTTCGTCGCGCTGAACTGCGCCGCGCTCACTGATTCGCTGCTCGAGAACGAGCTGTTCGGGCACGCCCGGGGGGCCTTCACCGGCGCCGCCGCGGCGCGCGCCGGACTGATCGAGCACGCGAGCGGCGGCACCATGTTCCTCGACGAGATCGGCACCATGCCGCCGCCGGTGCAGGCCAAGCTGCTGCGCGCGCTCGAGGCGGGCGAGGTCCGCCGGATCGGCGAGAACGAGGGGCGCCGGGTCGACGTCCGCTTCGTCGCCGCCACCAACGCCGACCTGCAGGCCGCCGTGGACGCCGGCGCGTTCCGGAGCGATCTCTACTACCGGCTCAACGTCCATCGCATCCACCTGCCGCCGCTGCGCGAGCGGCGGGGGGATGTCGCGCAGCTGCTCGACTTCTTCCTGGCCCGCTTCGGCCCGGCGGCCGGCGTCACCGGCGTGGACGAGGCGGCGCGCGCGGCGTTGATGGCCTACGACTATCCCGGCAACGTGCGGCAGCTCGAACACGTGCTGCAGCGCGCCGTCGCGGTCGCGCGCGGGCCGATCCTCGAGCCCGGCGACCTGCCGGAGGAGCTGTTCGCCGTGCGGGCGCTGGATCCGCATGCGGCGGCGGCGGACGGGACGGTCGCCGCCGCGCGGGAGCGCGCCGAGCGCGAGATGATCGTCGCGACGCTGGCCCGCAACAACGGCGAAGTCGGCGCCAGCGCCCGAGAGCTGCAGGTGAGCCGGACCACGCTCTGGCGCCTGATGAAGAAGCACCAGATCTGAAACACCGCGCGTTTCAGCGCTGAAACATCCCCCCGGGCGTCCGGCCGGCGCGGCGCCGATTTCCCGGCAAATCCACCGGTCCCGCCGGTGTGCGGTTGCGGTCCATCTCTTGCTCAACCGTCGGGCACCGTGAACACGCCCACCGTTCTGATCGTCGAGGACGACATCGCCTTGCTCGAAATGCTGTCGCTCGAGGCGCAGCAGCGCGGTTACGCGGTCAGCCGCGCCGCCACGCTCGCCGCTGCCCGGCAGCTGATCGATCGCGAGATCTTCCAGCTCGCGGTCATCGATTTGATGCTCGGCGGCGAATCGGGGTTCGACGCCATCCGCGCCATCCGCGCGCAGTCGCTCGAGACCGAGATCGTCGTCATCTCCGGGGCCGCGTCGCTGGCGTCCGCGCTGGACGCCTACGACCTCGATGCCTTCGCCTTCGTTCCCAAGCCGTTCCAGGTCGATCAGCTCTTCGCCACGGTGGAGCGGGCGCTCGAGCACCGCAGCGTGGTGCTGTCGAACCGGCGGCTGCTGTGGGAACAGCAACTGATCAACGACGTCGGCGAGGAGCTGCGCCACCTGCTCGAACCCGAGGAGCTGCTCCACCGCGTGCTGCGCCGGCTGATGCGCGGGATGCGCCTCGATTGCGGCGCGGCGCGCCTGCTCAACCCGGCGACCGGCGACTACGACCTGCGCGTCGTCAGCGCGCCGGAGGCGGTATCGCGCCAGTGGTCGACGTTCACCGCGCAGAACCCCCGGCCGAGCGATCGCGTCCTGGCGACGCGCGCGCCGGTCCGCATCAGCAATCTCCACGACGGCCTCGACCCGGCGACCGCGGCGGACCTGCCGGTGTGTTCGGCGTTGAGCGTGCCGATGTTCGCGGGCGAGGACCTCATCGGCGTGCTCTCCATCGCCAGTCCCGAGCCGGGGCGCTTCACCGCCGACGACGAGCGCGTCGTCTGCGTCATTGCCAACCAGGCGGCGGTCGGCGTCCAGAACGCGCGGCTGCACACCTTCATCCGCGCGGCCAAGCAGGAGTGGGAGGCGACGTTCGACGCGATCAGCGATCCGATCGCCGTCTTCAACCAGCAGGGGCGGCTGCTGCGCGGGAATACCGCGCTCGCCGCCGCGCTGGGGCTGCCCGTCACCGCGCTTCGCGGGCTCACGTGCGACGCGGTCGGCCTGTGCGGCGGCAAGTATCCCGACTGCGCGGTGGGGCACGCGACCGGCAGCGTGTGCGAGCACGGCGAGGTCACCCGTCCGGGCGAGCGGATCTACAACGTGACCACCTGCCCGGTGCCGGAAGCGCCGGGCGGCGCCGCGATCGTGCAGATCGCGAAGGACGTCACGCTCGAGATTCAGACCGCGCGCCGCATGCGGCAGATGAGCGACGAACTGGCGGCCACCAACGGGCGGCTGCTCGCGACGGTCGAGCGGTTGAAGGCCACCCAGGCGCAGCTGCTGCAGGCGGAGAAGCTCTCGGCGATCGGCCAGCTCGTCGCCGGCGTCGCGCACGAACTCAACAATCCGCTCACCAGCGTGATCGGCTACGCGCAGCTCCTGCAGGAGGAGGTGCGCGAGGCGGACGAGTCCGGGGCGCCGGCCCCGAGCGGGCTGGCCCACGATCTCCGCCGCATCGCGGAGGAATCTGAACGCGCCGCGAAGATCGTCCGCAACCTGCTCGCCTTCGCGCGCCGGCAGTCGGCGGCGCGCTCGGAACAGGACGTCGCCGACCTGATGACGCGCGTGCTGTCGCTGCGCGCGTACGAGTTCCGCCTCAACGCCATCGAAGTCGAGTCGCGCTTCGAGAGCGGCCTGCCGGCGGTGCTGGGGGACGGCGGCCAGCTGCAGCAGGCGCTGCTCAACCTGCTGCTGAACGCGGAGCAGGCGATGCGCGCCCGGACGGTGCGGCGCATCAGCGTCGGCGCGCGCCGCGTGCCCGACGCGGACGCGATCGAAATCTTCATTGCCGACACCGGCCACGGGATTCCGGAAGAGAACCTGCGGCGCATCTTCGATCCGTTCTTCACCACGCGCGAGGTCGGGGAGGGCACCGGGCTCGGCCTCAGCATCTGCTACGGCATCGTCCGCGACCACGGCGGCCAGATCTCGGTCGAGAGCCGCGTCGGGCAGGGGACGACGTTCAAGGTGCTGCTGCCGGCGCGCAGCCAGGAGGATCGGCTGCGTGTGCTGGTGGCGCACCGCGATCCGACGGAGCGCGATTACGTCGCCGCGGCGCTGGCCGGATGGGGGCACGACGTGACCACGGCGGAGAGCGCCGACGACGCGCGCGGGCGGCTGGCGTCGGGCAGCGGCGACGTCGCCCTGGTGGACCACGCCTTCATCGCCGCCGATCCGGCGGGATGGCGCGACGCGTTCGCGGCCGGCGGCGGCCATGCGGCGCTGATCCTCATGTCGGAAGCCTCGGGAACCGAGGGGGTGGCCCCTCCATTCGAACTGGCGGCGCTCCGGGGGGCGCTGCGCGGAATCTCCAAGGAGTGCGTATGAACGGGCAGAAGCCCCTGGTCATGGTCATCGACGACGAGCAGGGCATCCTCGACGTCGTCGGACGCTTCGCGCAGCGGGCGGGGTTCGAGGCGATCACCAGCGCCAGCGGCCGCGACGCGATCGCGCAGCTGCAGCTGCGGCGCGCCGACCTCGTGATGGTCGACCTGCGGATGCCGGACGTCGGCGGGCTCGACGTGCTGCGGGCGATCCGTGAGATCGATCCGCGCTGCCAGGCGGTGCTGATGACGGGATTCGCCTCGGTCGATACCGCGGTCGAAGCGATCAAGCTGGGGGCGATGGATTACCTGAGCAAGCCGCTCGACTTCGCCCGCCTGGAGCAGCTGCTGGCGCACGTGCGGGACGACATCGAGCGCCGCCGCAGCCTGCTGGCGGCCGAGTCCGACATGGCGCGGCGGCTCGAGTTCGCCGGCATGATCGGGCGCGGCCCGGTGATGCAGGAGCTGTTCGGCATGATCCGGCGGCTGGCGCCGCACGTGCGGACGGCGCTGATCACCGGCGAGACCGGCACCGGCAAGGAGCTGGTCGCGCGGGCGCTGCACCGCACCGGCCCGCGGCGGGAGCGGCGCTTCGTGACGGTCAACTGTTCGGCGGTGGTGGAGACGCTGTTCGAGAGCGAGCTGTTCGGCCACATGCGCGGCGCGTTCACCGGCGCGACGGAGCACAAGCCGGGGCTGTTCGAGCTGGCGGACAACGGCACGCTGTTCCTCGACGAGATCGGCGAGCTGCCGCTGACGGTGCAGGCGAAGCTGCTGCGCGTGCTGGAGCTCGGCGAGGTGCATCGCGTCGGGTCGCTCGAGCCGCGCAAGGTGAACGTGCACGTCATCGCCGCCACCAACCGCGACCTGCGGGCGGAGGTCGAGGCCGGACGGTTCCGCAGCGACCTGTTCTATCGCCTCAACATCGTCGAGGTGAAGCTGCCGCCGCTGCGCGATCGCCGGGAAGACATCCCGTATCTCACCGCCGCGTTCGTGCGCGAGACGGCGGAGCGGCTGCAGAAACCGCTGGCCGGCCTCACGCCGGGGGCCGAACGGATGCTCGGCGCGGCGCGCTGGGACGGCAACGTGCGAGAGCTGCGCAACGTCCTCGAGCGCGCCTGCATTCTCGCCGACGGCGACTTCGTGACCGAGAAGGAGCTGGCGATGAGCATGCCGCCGGTGGCCTATACGGGCGTCCGCGTGCTCAGTCACACGGCGGTCAACGACGGCGCGAACGAGCAGGACCTGCTGGTGAACGTCGAGCGCGAACACATCCAGCGCGCGCTGCTGCGCGCGCGCGGCAACAAGAAGGCGGCCGCGCGCATGCTCGGGCTCAGCCGCCGCGCCTTGTACCGCCGCCTGGAGCGGCTCGATCTCGGCGACACCATCAGCCGGCGGCGCGACCCGGTGCTCGAGGCCGTGAGCGCCTGACGCCGCACACGCGTGCGCGGCGCGGGCGCTTCGGGCGCACACGGCGATGCCGCCCGCCGGCGCGCGCCGCTTTCGCAGGGGCCGCGATGGCGGAGGGCTTGCAGCGCGATCGAGTATGGAACACGCCACCGCGCCACCGCCGCCGGCGCTGCCGCCGTCGGTTCTCGTCGTGGACGACGAGGCCGGCATCCGCGAGTTGATCGCGCGCTGGCTCGCCAGCGGCGGCTACGTCGTGCGCACCGCGGCATCGGCCAGCGAAGCGCTCGAACGCGTGCACGACAGTGCGCCCGCGGTCGCGCTCTGCGACATCCGCATGCCGGGACGCGACGGCCTCTGGCTGGCGCAGCAGATCCGCCACGACGCGCCCGACACGGCCGTGATCATGGCGACCGGCGTGCAGGACGTCGGCTCCGCGGTCAGCAGTCTGCGCCAGGGGGTCGTCGATTACCTGACCAAGCCGTTCGGCCGCGACCGGCTGCGCGAGTCGGTGCTGCGCGGTCTCGACTGGCACCGGGCGGCATGCGAATCGCGGCGCTGGCGCGCGTCGCTCGACGGCGAGGTGGAGACCAGGCGCCAGCGCCTGTCGGCGGCGCTCGCGTCGCTGACCGTCGATTCCGACGCATCGCTCGACGCGCTGCTGTCTGCCTTGACGCTGGCCGATCCCGACGCCTACGCGCACGCCTATCGGGTGGCGGCGCTCGCCGCGAGCGTCGGCTGCGCGATGCACCTGCCGCCGGAAGACCTGGCGGCGCTCGAGCGGGCGGCGCTGCTGCACGACGTCGGCAAGCTGGCGATGCCCGAAGCGGTGCTGCGGAAGCCGGCGCCGCTCAGCGTCGAGGAGCAGGACGTCATCCGGCAGCATCCGCAGATCGCCGCCGATCTGATCGCGCCGGTGCCGTATCTTGCCGCCGCCTCGGAGCTCGTCCGCGACGCGCACGAGCGCGTCGACGGCCTGGGGTATCCCAACGGCAGCCCGGCCTCGGACGTCGCGCTGGGGGCGCGCATCATCGCCGTGGCCGATGCGTTCGACACCATGACGCGCCCGCGGGTGTTCCGCGACGCCGTCACCGAGCATGAAGCGCTGGCCGAGCTCGAGCGCTGCGCCGGCACGCAGTTCGACGCCGCGGTGGTGCAGGCGTTCAAGCGAATCGTGCCGCAATGAGCGGATTTCCAAATACAATCGTGTCCGCGTGCGCGACTTCGAACCGGTCATCGGCCTCGAGATCCATGCCCAGCTGCTGACCGCGACCAAGATCTTCTGCGGCTGCTCCACCCGGTTCGGCGCCGAGCCGAACCGCGCGCTCTGCCCGGTGTGTGCGGGGCTGCCGGGCGCGCTGCCGGTGCTCAATCGCCGCGCCGTGGAGCTTGCCGCGCGCGCCGCGCTCGCGCTCGGCTGCCGCGTCCACACCGAGTCGATCTTCGCGCGCAAGAACTACTTCTACCCCGACCTGCCCAAGGGCTATCAGATCTCGCAGTACGATCGGCCGCTCGCGACGGGGGGCGCGATCGCCTTCACCTCGGACGGGCGGGAGGTGCGCGTCGGCATCACCCGCATCCACATGGAAGAGGACGCGGGGAAGTCGCTGCACGAGGGGCTGCCGGAGTCATCGCGCTGGACGCATCTGGATTTCAACCGCAGCGGCGTCCCCTTGATCGAGATCGTCACCGAGCCCGACCTGCGATCGGCGGCGGATGCGGCGGAGGCGTTCAGCCGCGTCCGCGAGGTCCTCGTCGCCGTCGGCGTCAACGACGGCAACATGGAAGAGGGCAGTCTCCGCTGCGACGCGAATGTCTCGGTCCGCCCCGCCGGCGACACCGCCTTCGGCGTGAAGACCGAGCTGAAGAACCTCAATTCGTTCCGCCACGTCCAGCGCGCGCTCGAGTACGAGATCGAGCGGCATGCCGCCGCGCGCCGCGAAGGGGTGCCGCTCGTCCAGGAAACGCGGCTGTGGGATCCGGGCGCCGGGCGCACGACCGTCATGCGCACCAAGGAAGAAGCGGACGACTACCGCTACTTCCCCGAGCCGGATCTGCCGCCGCTGGTCGTCGACGTCGCCTGGATCGAGGCCATCCGCGGCACGCTGCCGGAGCTGCCCGAAGCGCGCCGCACGCGGTTCGTCACCCAGTATCAGCTGCCCGAGTACGATGCCGGCGTGCTCACCCAGTCGATGGCGCTCGCCGATTACTTCGAGCGCGTCGCCGCCGCCAGCGGCAACCCCAAGGCGGCCAGCAACTGGGTCATGGGGGAGCTCACGCGCAAGCTGAACGAGACCAGGGACGCGATCGAACAGGTCGGAATCGGGCCGGATGCGCTCGGCGAGCTGATCGCGCTGATTGACGGCGGCCGGATCACCGGGCCGGTCGCCAAGGAGGTCTTCGAGAAGATGTACGGCACCGGCCGGCGCGCCGCGGACATCGTCGCCGCCGAAGGCCTGGGACGGATCGACGATCCTGCCGCGATCGACCGCATCGTCGCCGGCGTGCTCGACGGACACGCCGCGACCGTCGCGGAGTACCGCGCCGGCAAGACGAAGACGTTCGGGTTCCTCGTCGGTCAGGTGATGAAGGCGACCGCCGGAAAGGCGGACCCGGCGCGCGTCAACGAAAGCGTGCGCCGCGTGCTCGGCACCTCGGCGGAGAAGACGCCATGAACGAACGGGAGCCATGATCGAGGCGCAGAGGATCTCGAAGCTGTACAGCCGCGGCGTGTATGCGCTTCGCGAGCTGTCGCTCCGCGTCGACAAAGGGGAGTTCGTCTTCCTCACCGGCCCGAGCGGCGCGGGGAAGTCCACGCTGCTGCGGCTGCTGCTGCGGCAGGACGTGCCCACCGAAGGGCGCCTCGTGGTCGGCGGACGCGATCTGGCGCAGCTGTCGCCCAATCAGGTCCAGGCGTACCGCCGATCGCTGGGGTTCGTCTTCCAGGACTTCAAGCTGCTGCCGAACAAGACCGTGCTCGACAACGTCGCCTTCGTGCCGCGCGTGCTCGGGATGCCGTCCACGCAGCAGCAGCGCCGGACGTTCCAGGTGTTGAAGTGGGTCGGCCTGCAGCACCGCATGAACGCCTTTCCGCTCGAGCTGTCGGGCGGCGAGCAGCAGCGCATCGCCATCGCCCGCGCGCTCGTCAACGATCCGGTGATCATTCTCGCCGACGAGCCCACCGGCAATCTCGATCCCGATCTCTCGCTCGAGATCATGAACCTGTTCCGCGAGATCAACGCCCGCGGGACCACCGTGCTGGTCGCGACGCACGACCGCGAGCTGATTCGCCGCGTCGGGCGGCGCACCCTGACGCTGGACCGCGGCAGCATCGTCGAGGTCACCTGATGCGCGCCCTGCAGTACTTCTTCAGCGAGGCGTTCGAGAGCCTGTGGCGCAGCCAGCGCGCGGCGCTGCTCTCGATGCTCACCATCGCCGCCGGCCTGTTCGTGCTCGGCTTCTTCCTGATGGTCAACGCCAACCTGCAGCGGATCATCGGCGGCTGGAGCGATGCCGCGGAGCTGTCGGTCTATCTGCGCGACGACGCGCCGCCGCAGCAGATCGCGACGATCAACGAACTGCTCACGAAGAGCGGCCTGGCCGCCAGCGTCACGCTGGTGTCGAAGGAGGACGCCAGGAAGGAGTTCGCACGCGACTTCCCGGATCTGGCGTCGGCGGCGGCCGCGCTCGAGCGCAATCCGTTTCCGGCGTCGTTCGCGGTGCGGCTGAATCCGGCGGCGCAATCCGCGCCCGGGGCGATCGAGAACCTGACGACGACGCTGACGTCCGCGGGAGGCGTCGCGGACGTGCGATACGACCGCACGTGGATCGCGCGATTGAATTCCACCGTGCGCGTGATCCGCGCCGTCGGCCTCGCGATCATCTTCCTGCTCGCGATCGCGGCCGCGCTAACGGTCGCGAACGTGGTCCGCCTGACGGCGATGGCGCGCCGTAACGAAATTGAGATCATGCAGCTCGTCGGTGCCCCGTTCGCCTACATCCGGGGCCCCTTCATCGCGGAGGGGTTGGTTCAGGGCGGCCTCGGGGCGCTGGCCGCCATAGTCCTGCTGCTCGTGACGTTTGCGGGCATTCGCGCCCGCTTCGGCACCATGATGACCGAGGCGATCGGGCTCACCGGTGTCGCCTTCGTGCCAACCGAGATCCTCCTGCTGCTCGTCGTCGGCGGCATGGCGCTTGGCTGCATCGGCGGGTTCGTGGTGGCGCGCAGCGTCCGCTGAGCTTTACATCCCGTTGACAAGCTCACCGGGCCCCGTCTAGACTCGATCTATCCAACCCCATATGCCCCACGCGAGGAATCGCATGGCACGAGTCGTCAGTCCGATTGGGATTACGAGCCCGCTGGTCCTGGCCGACTTCTATCGCGAAGAGTTTCTCCGGCATCGCGAGTGCCTCGCGCAGCAGCGCGAGTACTACTCCGAGCGCGCCATCACCGACGCCGACTGCGCCATCACGCGCGTGCTCAACCAGCTCGAGCACCTGTGCGCGAAGGAAGACGCCGACAAGGTGATGACCACGCTGCTGCGGAAGTTCGACGTCGTCACCGGCCTCTCCGGTTGGTCCGACCCGAAGAACTATCACTGAGCGTTCGTTCCGACCTCCGCGACATCCTCGGCGCCGCCCTTCGCGCGTGCCACCCTGGTGATCTACTCGTTCGCGCCCTCGACTCGCATCCCGTTCTCGATTCCAGCTCAATCCCGCTGAACGTCGTCGCCGCCGGCAAGGCCGCGGCCGCGATGACCGGCGCGTTCATGTCGCGCTACCGATCGCGCGTCGGTGAGGTCGTGCTGTCGCGCGGCGGCCATCCGCTGCCGGATGCGGAGAGCTTCCGCGCGGGGGCGGAGGCGCTGCGCGCCGCCGACGCCAACCGCGCGCGCGGCGAGACCCTGGTCGTGCTGCTCTCGGGCGGCGCCTCGGCGATGCTCGCCGCACCCGCGCCCGGCGTCACGATGGACGAGAAGATCGCGACGACGCGCGAGCTGCTGCGCAGCGGACTGCCGATCGCCGAGATCAACGCCGTGCGCAAGCGGCTGTCCGCGATCAAGGGAGGGAAGCTGGCGGCGCGCGCCGGACGATCGATCACCTTCGCGCTCTCGGACGTGCACGCCCCGGTCGAGGACGATCCGTCGGTCATCGGGTCCGGCCCGACGGTCGCGGACCCGCCGCTGCCGGACGCGCAGTTCGTCCTTGCCGGATCGCGGCGGGATGCGATGGACGGGGCGCGGCAGCAGGCGGCGCGTCTCGGCTACGACGTGGTGGTGATCGATCGGCCGGTTCTGGGCGAAGCGCGTGATGCTGCCGCCGCACTGGCGTCGCGCATTTCGCCGCTGGTGCGCGAGCGCCCCTCGCGCCTCTGCGTCATCGCCTCGGGTGAAACGACGGTGAAGCTCGAGCCCGCCGCCTCCGGCGCGGGCGGCAGGAATCAGGAGTTCGCGCTGGCGTTCGCGCGGGCATTCGACGGCGGAGCGTACGCCTTCGGCAGTTTCGGGACGGACGGAGTCGACGGTCCGACGGACGCGGCCGGCGCGATCGTCGACCACCGGACGCTGGCCCGCGCCAGCGAGAAGGGCCTGGACGCGGCGCGCGCACTCCAGGCCCACGATTCGTACCGTTTCTTCGAGGCGCTCGACGATCTGGTTCGCACCGGGCCGACCGGCACCAACGTCGGCGACCTGCAGATCTTCCTTACTTCAGGATCGTCGCTTTCGCTTCGACCCTGACCTTGCGGTCGGTGGCGGGATCGGCCGACTGTGAAATCACCATCGACTTGCCGTCCTCGAGAATGATGGTCAGCGATTCGTTGATGCTCGGCGTCGTGCTCTTCTCCGAGTCCGCCTCGGCGGCGACCGGCCGGTAGTCGATCGTGAGATCGACCTTCAGCTTGTTCGACGGGTTCTGCGTGCCAGGCGTCGGGATCACGCGCGGGTACGAATCGATGTTGAGGACGACCGGACGCATGCCCATTCTCGTCTGCACGTCCGCGCCGGTGCGGATGCGGATCCAGGAGCGGTCGGCGACCGTCTTGGTGACGGTCTTCACGATTGGCTCCGCGTTGCCGCGTTGATCGGTGATCGTGATCTCGAGCCGGACGTTGACGGGCAGGCCTTCGGTCGGCACCGCTCGCGCCGGCGCCGCCGTCTCCGCCGGCGGTTTGGCCGTGCCGGGCTTCTCCTGCGCCGCTGCGAGCGCGACGGGAAGCGCGAGCGCAGCAACGACGGCAATTCCAACGAGTTTCATTCTCTGCATGACTACTCCTGCTCCTGCCGGTCGCGCGGCGACAACGGCAATGGTTCGAGGTCGAGCGGCGCCGGCGCCGCGATTGGCTGCACACCAAGCTGCGTGGGCGCGGACACCGCCGCCACCCTCCGGATCTCGGAGACGCTCAGCTCCGGAACGCTGAGCGACGGGACTTGCGGGAACCCTGGCAGAGGCGCGTCGGCGCTGCCATCGGCGACGCTGGCCGCGGTCACAATCCGCTGGCCGCGGCGCACCGCCGGCCTCGTCCGTGGTGGCGTCGTGGTCCGTGCAGCCGGCGCGGCGGACGGCTGCGGCGCGGGGAGCGGCACGTGTACCGGCGGCGTCTCGACGCGCGCGACGGGAGCCTGCGGCGGTTCGACACCCGTCGGCAGCAGGATGGCGATCGCGATTGCCGCCGCGGCCGCCAGCGGCGCGCCGAGCCAGAGGAGCGGGTGCCGGCCGGACGCCACACGCCGATCGGCGTCGATGCGACGCAGGACGCGCGTCCGGAACCCGGCGGGCGGCTCGACGTCGAGCATTTGTCGCACCGCGCCGTCGATCGCGCGGTCCAGTGCCGCACCCCGATCCCCGATCCCCGGTCCCCGATCCCCGAGCCGCGATCCCCGATCCCCGAGCCGCGATCCGCGTTCAGACATCCGTGTACCCCATCGCCGCCATCTTCTGCTTCAGCACCTTGCGCGCTTCCGAGACGCGCCACTTCACCGTCCCGGTCGGGATGCCGAGCATCTTCCCGATCTCGTCGTAGCTGTGATCGCCCGAGCCTGCCAGCAGCAGCGCGTCGCGCAGCTTCCTGGGCAGCGATGCGATCAAGGGCCGCACGCGGCGCTGCAAATCCGCCGTCATCGCGTCGTCTTCCTGCGACTGCGCGCCGGACGGCAGGTTCTGCATCGGATCCCACTCCTCGCCCTCGGCCGACGCGTGCGGCGCGACCAGGCGCTGCATCCAGCGGGTGACGCTCTTGCGCCGGTCGATCGCCTTCCGCCAGGTGATCGACAGCAGCCAGGTCTTGAACGACGACTCGCCGCGGAACCCCGACAGCTTCTGGAAGGCGGTCACGAACGCCTCCTGGGCCACGTCATCCGCCTCGACCGCCGACCCGACCGCGGCCAGCGCGGCCCGGAACACGGCGCGGCGGTTGCGTTCGACGAGGTCGCCGAACGCGTCCACGTCGCCCGCCTGGGCCCGGCGGACCAGTTCCAGATCCGGGTCGAGGGCAAGCTCCGTGGCCTGCCCTGTGCTCGGTCGAAGGGCCGTCACACGGTCTATAGAGGGCTGAGCCGGCACGCGGGTTGGGAAAAGTAGAATGAGTTCAATGTTGAATGCCGAGCAATTGCTGACCGCCATCCGGGATCGCGTGGAGCATCCTGCCACCGCCCGCGAACTGGTGCAGCGCTTGAAGATCCCGCGCGAGCAGCGGTCGACCCTCAAGCGCCTCCTCAACGGCCTCGTCGACGCCGGACACCTGATTCAGACGCGCGGCAACCGTTTCGGGCTGCCCGACCGCATGAACCTGGTGGTCGGGCGCGTCAGCACCAATCCGCGCGGCTTCGGTTTCGTCGTTCCCGACCGCCCGATCGAAGGGGTGGCGGGGGACATCTATATCGCGGGCGCGAACCTGAACCAGGCGATGCACGGCGACCGCGTCGTCGCGCGGATCGAGCGCACCCGCGAGGATCGGGCCGAAGGGCGGATCCTCCGCATCCTCGAGCGCGGCTCGGCCAGCATCGTCGGACGCTTCGAGATCGACGAATCCGGGATGGGGTTCCTGGTGCCGTTCGACCGCAAGATGATCATGGACGTGATGATTCCGGGGGAGGAGCGCTCCGACGCGCAGCCCGGGGACATGGTCGTCGTCGAGATTACACGGTATCCGACCGCGACGCGCAGCGCGCTCGGCCGCGTCCTCGACGTGCTCGGCGACATCGAGGAGCCCGGCGTCGACACCGAGATCATCATCCGCAAGTACGGCATCTCCGACGCGCACGGCGAGGCGGCGATCGAGGAGGCCAGGCGCCTGGGCGGCTCCGTCCGCGAGCGGGACCTCCGCGATCGCACCGATTTCCGGCCGCTCACCACGGTGACGATCGACGGCGAGCACGCCCGCGACTTCGACGATGCGATCACGATCGAGCGGCTGCCGAACGGCCACTACTGGCTCGGCGTCCACATCGCGGACGTCGCGCACTACGTCCCCGAGGGCAGCGCTCTCGACGAGGAGGCGTACGAGCGATCGACCTCGGTGTACTTCCCGGAACGCGCCGTCCACATGTTCCCGGCGGAGCTGTCGACCGGATTGTGCAGCCTGAACCCGGACGTCGACCGTCTCGTGCAGAGCTGCCTGATGGAAATCGATCGCACCGGCACGGTGGTGCGCTACGAGATTCACGACGGCGTGATCCACAGCGATGCGCGGATGACGTACACGGACGTCAACGCGATCCTGACGGATCGCGACCCGGCGCTGATGAAGAAGTACGGGCCGCTCGTCGGCATGTTCGAGACCATGCAGGAGCTGTTCAGGATCCTGAACGGCCGGCGCCGGCGCCGCGGCTCGATCGACTTCGACCTGAAGGAGCCGGAGCTCATTCTCGACGACGAGGGGCTGGTCGAGCAGATCATCGCGCTCGAGCGGAACGTCGCCCACCGCATCATCGAGGAGTTCATGCTCGTCGCCAACGAGACCGTCGCCGAGCATCTCGACGAGAACGACGTCCCGACGCTGTATCGGATCCACGAGCAGCCGGACCCGCTGAAGGTGCAGGAATTCGAGGACTTCGTCACGACGATGGGCTACAGTCTCGGCGCCCCGCCCAACGCGGTGCGGCCGCGGCACTTCCAGAAGCTGGTCGAGCGGATCGCCGGCGAGCCGGAGGAGAAGCCGATCGCGTTTCTGATGCTGCGCACCATGCAGAAGGCGCGCTACGACCCGTCGAACATGGGGCACTTCGGCCTCGCCGCCGGCAGCTACACGCACTTCACCTCGCCGATCCGCCGCTACCCCGATCTGATCGTCCATCGCACGCTCCGCGAGTCGCGCCAGGGGATGTCGAGCGACCGGGTCGAGGAGCTGACGGAGGACCTGCCCGAGATCGCGCGGCACACGTCCGAGCGGGAGCGCCGCGCCAACGACGCCGAGCGCGAGCTGGTGCAGTGGAAGAAGGTCCGCTTCATGGCCGACAAGGTCGGCGACGAGTTCGACGGCTACGTCACCGGCGTGACCGCCTTCGGCCTGTTCGTCGAGCTGGTCCAGCACTTCGTCGAAGGCATGGTGCACGTGTCGACCATGGCCGACGACTACTACCGCTTCGTCGAGCGCCAGCACATCCTCCGCGGCGAGAATACCGGCCGGGTCTACCGCCTTGGCGATCACGTGACGGTGCAGGTGATCAAGGTGGACATGGAGCGCCGCATGATCGATCTCGGGATCAGCGAGATTCTCGATCGCGTGCGCGGGGCGGAAGCCAGCCGCGGTCCGCGCCGCAGCAAAGCCGAGCCCAAGTCCGAGCGCCATCTGAAGGCGGGCAAGCGGAAGCAGCGTCCCGGCAAGGCCGAGCGCGCGTTCAAGAAAGCGGGGAAGCGGCGGCGGTGAACGACGGCGTCCGCGCAGGGCAGTCGCGCCGCGTATGATCCAGCACGCCGGCGGCTTCGAGCTGCCGGTGCCAGTCCCAGTAAAGATCCGCGAAGGCGGCGCGCCGCAGATCGAACGAGGGGCTGAACTCGTACAGCGCGTCCGCGGGAAGATCGCCGCGCTGCGGCACCCGTACGAGCAGCGAGCCGTCGGCCTGAACCTCGATTGACTGGCGCAGCGCCAGCTGTCCGGCCGAGCGGTTCGCCTCCGATCGGGGAAAGACGAAGTACTTCGCCACGCGGACGGACGGACAATCGCAGCGGTATTCCGCGGCGGTTT
Source organism: Vicinamibacterales bacterium (assembly GCA_035699745.1). Lineage (NCBI taxonomy): Bacteria > Pseudomonadati > Acidobacteriota > Vicinamibacteria > Vicinamibacterales > Vicinamibacterales bacterium. The sequence goes on along the minus strand of DASSPH010000099.1, from coordinate 12,515 downwards.
CCCCCCACGCGCCGGTAAACGCGCCGTCCCCCTCGAGCACCGCCAGGATCGACGCGTCGCGGGCGTTGCTCACGCCGCCGGCAAGCAGCACCGTGCCATCCGCGCCGGCTGCGAGCCGCGTGATCCAGCCGGCGTGGATGAAGCGGCCGGTGATTTCGCCGCGAGCGTCGAGCAGCGCGACGATCGACGGCCACCAGACGCTGTGCGTGACCGCGTAGGCGATCGCCACGGACGAGCCCCGCCGGATCACGGCGATGTCGGCACTCGACCAGGGGGGCCCGAACTCCCCGGCGCCGAACCGGATCGTGTCGGCGATCGCGCGGGACCAGCGCAGGCGTCCCTTTGCTTCGAAGCAATACAGCACGCCGCCCACCGTCCCCGACGGCTCGCTCAAGGTCAGCGGAACCAGGATCTCACGCCGCCCATCGGCGTCGAGATCGACGAACGAGGGGCCCCGCGCGGTCAGCGAGGCGGAATGCGGCAGAGGGACTCGCCAGACCTCCCGACGCGCGGCGTCGAACGCGATCAGCGACTTGCCGACGACGGCCACCTCGACGGGCTCCCCGGTTGCCGCGCCACGGGCGACAAGGGCCGCGGCAGTGACGATGAGCACCGTCAGCAATGCGGCGGACGCGGGCACGACGAATGGGGCCCTCTGCCGCGCGCGGCCGGGTTCACGCTGCCCGTTTCCCGATTCCCGGTCCCCGCCGGTCCGCGCTTCGCCCGCCATCCACGCGTCGAGCTCGTCGGCGTAGGCGAAGACGCTGCGCCCCTTGCCGCCGGGCACCCGGTGGACGGGAAGGCCCCGGTCCTTGTGCCACCGCAGCACGGTGCGCACATCGCGGCCGACGTGGGCCGCGATCGCCTTCCAGGTATCCAGCCGATCGCGCGGCACGGCGCGGATTGTAGCGCGACAAAGACCGACACGCGACCGGTGTCGCCTCTTGTCGCTTGCCGGGCCTCACCCTCCTCCTGACGATGCCGCACGAGGTGATGCCTATGACTCGATCGATCTGGTGGCGCGCCGCCGCGTTCGCCGCGGCATTGAGTGCGGCAGGGGGGCGCCACGCAAGTGCCCAGACAGTGGCCCGATTCACGTTCAACGAGGGGCAGGGAACGATCGTCCATGACACGTCGGGGAGCGGCAACGACGCCGCGATCGCCGGCGGCGTCTGGGTGGCCGGCCGGTGCGGCGCGGCGCTGTCGTTCAATGGGGTGGACAGCTACGCGATGACGGCGGCTCCGCTGACCTTCTCGCGCAATGCCCCTTCGACGATCACGGCGTGGGTGCGCGTCACGAGTGTTCCCGCTGCGGACGCCGTGATTGTCGCGCAGGCGGAAACGGCCTTCAGCTTCAATCCGCGGATCTGGCTCTCCGCCACAGGTCACGCCGAGGCGTACTACTCCGCGCCCGGCCTGGCCGCCGCGCTGGCGAGCGATCCCGATCCATTTCCGTTGCACGCGTGGACGCACGTGGCCGTGACCTGGACGTATCCGGCGCTGCGGCTGTACGTCAACGGCGTCTTGAAGGCGGAGGCCGACGGCAGCGGCATGCCGGACACCACAACAGTGAACCCGCTCCTGATCGGCGCGACCGTCTTCAACGCCGGCGGGCTGAATCAATTCTTCAGCGGCGCGATCGACGAGGTCGTCGTCCGCGGCGATGCGGCGCCCGCCGCGGAGATCCATCTCCTCGCGCGCACCGGCTGCGACGGAGGTGAAGGGCCCGCCGGACCCCCGGGGGCGCAGGGACCGCCCGGGCCCCAAGGTCCGCAAGGACCGCCCGGAGCGCAGGGGCCGCAGGGGGTGCCGGGGCCGCCCGGGCTCGCCGGTCCAGCGGGCAGCCAGTTGTGGAACCTGTTCGTGCCGTCGACGACATCCGCATCGCTGTTGTCGACGTTCACGCCGGATCACGCCGTCCTCGTGACGCGCATCGAAGCACGCTTTGCGACCGCCCCCGCGGCGTGTCTGCGGAGCGCGGTACTGGTGGTCACGGACGGGACTGCGGCAGGCACCATTGCGCTGCCGCTGAGCGGCGCCGGCGCCGACAGCGGCCCGATTGCCGCCTCGTTCGCGCCTGGAACACGGCTCGCCGCCGGCATCGCGGTGTCCGCGCTGTGCGCACAACCGCCCGCCGGCGGGAACGTCTCCGTGCAGTACCGGACGCCGCAGTAGCGGCGCGAGGTTGGCCCCGGCGGTGCGGCGTGGCAGGATCGGTCGATGCGGTCCATCGTCGTCGGCACCGCCGGCCACATCGATCACGGAAAGAGCGCGCTCGTGCTGGCGCTGACCGGGACCGATCCGGATCGGCTGAAAGAGGAGAAGGCGCGCGGCATCACCATCGATCTCGGGTTCGCGCATGCCCGGGTCGGGGACGCCGATCTTGCGTTCGTCGACGTGCCGGGACACGAGCGCTTCGTCAAGAACATGCTGGCGGGCGTCGGCGGCATCGACGCCGTCATGCTGGTGATCGCGGCCGACGAATCGGTGATGCCGCAGACGCGGGAGCACTTTGCCATCTGCCGGCTGCTGCAGATCCCCGCCGGCCTCATCGTCCTCACGAAGGCCGACCTCGTCGATGCCGAGACGCTCGAGATCGTCCGCCTGGACGCCCGCGAGCTGGTGGCCGGCTCGCGGCTCGAGTCGGCGCCGATTCTGACGGTGTCGGCGAAGACCGGCGAAGGGCTCGACGAGCTGCGCCGCGCGCTGGAGCGCCTCGCATCCGCCGTGCCCGAGCGCGCGTCGACGGGCCTGACGCGCCTGCCCGTCGATCGCGTGTTCTCGATGCGCGGCTTCGGCACCGTGGTGACCGGCACGCTGACCAGCGGGTCGCTGGCGCTGGACGACGAGCTGCTGCTCCTGCCGGCCGACCGGCGCGTGAAGGTCCGCGGCGTGCAGGTCCACGGCGCGGTCCAGCCGATCGCGTCCGCCGGACGGCGCGTCGCGGTGAATCTCGGCGGCGTCGACGCGGCGGATGTGACCCGCGGGGAGACGCTGACCCGCGCCGGCGCCTTCGACGTGACGCGGCGATTCGACGCGCTGGTGGACCTGCTGCCCGACGCGAAGCCGCTGCGTCACGGCGCGCGGATCCGCTTTCACCAGGGAACGCTGGAACGCCTCGGCCGCGTGGCGCTGGCCGTCTCCGCCGACGCGCAGCCCGCGGGCGACGCCCGGGGATTGACGGAGCTGCGGCCGGGGCAGCGCGCGTTCGCGCGCATTCGGCTCGAGGGGCCGGCGGTGCTGACCCGCGGCGACCGCTTCATCCTGCGGCAGTACTCGCCGCCGATCACGATCGGCGGCGGGTGGGTCGTGGATCCGCTCCCGGCACGGACGCCGATACGGAGCGAGTCGGCGGCGCGGCGGTTCGCCCGCCTCGCCGGCGACGGGTCTGCCGCGGCGCTGGCGTTCATCGAGGAGCGGCGCGCGTCCGGACTTGCGCTGGACGAACTGGCGCGCCGGCTTGGCCATACGGTGTCCCAAGTGCGGTCGCTGACCGACGCGCTCTCCGCGGCCGGCAAGGTGCGGATCGTGGGCGGCGAGGTCTTCGACGCCGCGTTCGTGTCGTCGCTCGAGGAGCGTCTGGTCGCGGCGGTGGCGGCCCACCACCAGGCGCAGCCGCTGTCGGAAGGACTGCCGCGGGAGGAGGCACGCGAGCGAGTGTTCGGCCTCGCTCCGGCGGCGCTGTTCGACAGCGTGGTCAAGGAGCTGTCGGCCGGCGGCCGGCTGACGGGACGCGAGCGGCTGGCGCTGCCTGGGCGCGGCGTGTCGCTGAACGACGAGGAGACGCGCGCGCGCGATGCGCTCGATCGCGTGTTCCGCGAAGCGGGCATGGCCCCGCCGGACCTGGCCGGCGCGGCCGCCGCGGCCGGTGTCTCAGCCGCGGTCGCGGATCGGATGGCGAAGCTGCTCGTGCGGCAGAAGACGCTGGTGAAACTCGATACGCTGTTGTTTCATGCCGAATCGCTCGATCGGCTGAAGCAGGACGTGCGGGCGCTGAAGACGCAGGGGGCGCCGGCGAAGGTGGACGTAGCCGGCTTCAAGGAGCGCTACGGGATCTCGCGGAAGTATGCGATCCCGCTGCTGGAGTGGCTGGACCGGGAGCGCGTCACCCGGCGGACGGGAGACGCGCGGATCGTGCTCTAGGCCTTCCCGTCGTTCTGACCCTCGCGGGTCGAATCCTTGAAGTTCTTGATCCCCTTGCCGATCCCGCGCCCGATCTCCGGCAAGCGGTTTGCCCCGAAGATCAGGATGATGATCGCGAGGATAATGATGAGTTCCGGGATGCCGAGACGGCCAAACATGGTGCAGCCTTTCCTGTTTCCGAGATGGGCTGATTGTAGCACTCCCGTCGCGCTGGCCGTCTTTCTGGCCGGCATGCTGGCCGGCGCCCCCGCCGCGGCGCCGCAATTCACGTCCGGGGTCAACATCGTCGAGGTGTATGCCGCGGCGACGGACGCGCAAGGCAACCCGGTCACGGGGCTTCGCCAGGGGGACTTCACGGTTCTGGAGGACGGCCGTCCCCAGTCGGTGACGGCGTTCGCCGAAGGGGACTTTCCGCTGTCGGTCGCGCTCGCGCTCGACCGCAGCTTCAGCATGGGCGCCAGGCAGCTGCCCGTGGCCGTCAGCGCCGCCCGTACGTTTCTCGGCGAGCTGCGGCCGCAGGACCAGTCGATGATCGTCGGAATCGGGAGCGAGATCGAAGTGCTCGCGCCGCTCTCCTCCGATCGCGCGGAGCAGCAGCGGATCCTGTCGTCGGTGAAGCCGTGGGGCACGACCGGCCTGCACGACGCCATCATCGAATCGATCGACGCGATCCAGACCTCGAAGGGGCGGCGGGCGCTGGTTCTGTTGTCCGACGGCAGCGACCGCTACAGCAAGGCGTCCGCGGGCGCGGCGCTCGATCGCGCGCGTCGCTCCGACGTGATGGTCTACCCCGTCGCCTTCGGACGCGAGCGGCCGGCGCTGTTCGCGGAGCTGGCCTCGCTGACCGGCGGCCGCTCGTTTCAGCCGCGGGATGCGGCGCAGCTCAATGCGACGATGAAGACGATCGCCAGCGAGCTGCGGCATCAGTACCTCATCGGCTACACGCCGTCGCGGCCGATTGTCAGCGGAGAGGAGCAGTGGCGCACGATCACGGTCCGCGTGGATCGGCCGGGCGTCACGGTGCGGGCGCGGGACGGGTACCTGGCCAGGTGATCCACCAGCAGCCGCACCTTCAGGTCGAGCCTGCCCGCACCAGCCTGACCATCAGTCCGATCTCCAGCGTACCGAGCAGCCGGCGCTTCAAACCCGCGTACGGCTGGCGGCCGGCGATCAGGTCGACCATCACCCCGCGGACCGCGCGGCTCTCGCCGAGCGCGTCCACCAGCAGGCGCGTGAAGCGCGGCCGGTAAAAGCCGGCCTTGAGCCGCGCGGCGCGGCGAAGTTCGCCGTGCAGCTCGTCGCGCACCGCGGATGCGTACGCGCCGGCCGGGCGCGACGACTGCAGCGCACGCGCCGCGAGCAGCCCCGATCGCAGCGCGAAGAAGATGCCCTCCCGGGTGATCGGGTCCACCAACCCGGCGGCGTCGCCGAGCAGCATCCAGCCGTCCCCCGACGGGCGTTCGGCGTCGATGTCCGCCGCGCGAAGCGACGGAATCGGCCACGCGTAGCGCCGGCGCGGCCGGCCGGCGGCCGGGGCGTATCGATCGAGCCACGCATCGGTGACCGCGTGCATTGCGGCGGGCGTGGTTTCATCCGCCTGTGCGCAGGCGCCGACCGCCAGATGCCCGGGACGCGGGAACGACCACAGGTATCCACTCGGCCGATCGACGAAGGCGATCACGATCTCGCTGGTCTCGACGCCGTCCACGTACGATCCGGCGGCCACCGACAGTTGGGCGCGCGCGAACGGCCGGAAGACGCGCTTGCGGACGACGCCGCCCGCGCCGTCCGCGCCGAGCAGCCATGGCGCGCGGACGATCGTCGAGCCGGCGGTAATGGTCCACGCTCCGTGGTGACGCGCGATCGCGTTGACGCGGGCGCGCGTGAGTGCGGCGCCCGCATTCGCCGCCTCCGACAGCAGCGCAGTGTCGAAACCGTCGCGGCTGAACACCCGGAGGTCGTGCTGCGACGTGAGTTCCACGGCGGCCCGGCGATTCGAAGCCTCGAACGTCACCCGGTCGATGGCGCGTGCGGGCGCGGCAGCGGGAGCGGCCAGGCGGGCAAGCTCGAGCGCTCTGCCGGTCACGCCGCCGCCGCACGGCTTCTCGCGAGGATAGCTGCCGTCAATCAGCGCGACGCGGACGCCGGCGCGGGCGAGCTCGCGCGCGGCCATGGATCCGGCCGGCCCGGCCCCGACGATTGCGACATCGGACTTACGTACCTCACACACCGTGATGCACTCCGCGACCAACTGGTCGATTCGAGCGTCCTAAAATATGGACGGGAAAACCTAGCACCCTTATTGCAGTTGCGGTTCCTCATCGGCTCGGCCACAATGACAGCAGTTCCAGGCATGGCGGACGACCCAGAGTTCAGTCCCAACGCGCACTTTCTGGCGGGGGAGATGCCGGCGCCAGCTCAGTTCAAACGGAGCTGGTGGCAGAGCTCTGGCGTCTCCATTGTCGTTCACGCGCTGATCCTCGGCGCGCTGATCTACGCCTACACCCATCGCGACCAGATCGTGCAGGTGGTGACCAACAGCGAGAAGCTGGACTTCATCTTCCTCGATCCGCCGAAGCCCGGCCCTGGCGGCGGCGGTGGCGGACGTCCGAAAGATCCGGAGCCGCCGAGGAAGGCGGAGATCAAGGCCGCCAAGGCGCCGGAACCCATTCCGACGCCGAAGCCCGTCGACATCCCGACGCCGCAGATCACCGTGCCGGTGCAGACACAGGCGGCGGTCGAGACGCTGCCTGGCACGCTGAGCCCGGTCGACGCGTCCGGCGTCGGCGCGGGCGGCGGCGGGCGCGGCACCGGCATCGGCACGGGCACCGGTTCCGGCGTGGGTCCGGGCACCGGCGGCGGTTTCGGCGGCGGCGCCTTCGAGCCCGGCAGCGGCATCACCAACCCCGTGCTGGTGCGTGAGGTGAAGCCGAATTACACCGGCGACGCCATGCGCGCGAAACTGCAGGGCGTGGTCGAAATGACGGCGATCGTGATGCCCGACGGCACCGTCGATCCGAACCGCATCCGCATCACCCGCTCGCTCGATTCCACCTTCGGTCTCGATCAGCAGGCGATCATCGCGGTGAAGCAGTGGCGCTTCCGTCCCGGCACGTGCGCCCGCCGCGAGGGCTGTTCAGGGACGCCATTCGGTCAGCCCGTCCCCGTCATCGTCAGCGTCGAATTGACGTTCACGCTGCGCTGACCGGCGCGCAGCGCGGATGCCGCCGCACAACGGCAGAGCTGCGCCGACGCTGTCTCTCATCCTGATCCTCCCGGACGGGTTCGCTCGAGCAGAAGCGGCCGCGAAACTGGGCAGCTTTAGCGCTAACGTGCTACCATCGCGCGTCCGGGCGTCTTCTGTCCGGACGCGAGAGAGGGAGGTTTCCGGTGGCCAGCGAACCGAAGGACGGCAACGGCATTTCACGGCGTGATTTCACTTCGCAGCTCGGTCTCGCGGCGGCCGGCGTGGTCGTCGGTGCCGACCTGTTCGGAACGCGCGTCGGCGCGGCGCCGTTCGGCAGCCGCGTCCAGGGCGCCAACGATCGCGTCGTCTGCGCCAGCATCGGCATCCGCGGTCAGGGCAATTCCCTGAAGCGCGGCTTCGCCAAGCTGAAAGGGGTCGAGATCAAGACGCTCTGCGACATCGACGCGAATCTCGCGCCGGAGCGGATCAACGACCCGCAGCTGAAGGACATCGCGGCGTTCAAGCCGAACTTCGTCCAGGACATGCGGCGCGTGTTCGACGACAAGGACATCGACGCGGTGATCATCGCCACGCCGAACCACTGGCATGCGCTGGCGACGATCTGGGCGCTGCAGGCCGGCAAGCACGTCTACGTCGAGAAGCCGGCGTCGCACACCGTCCTCGAAGGCCGGCTGATGACCAACGCGGCGCGCGCCTACAGCAAGATCGTGCAGGTCGGCACGATGAACCGCAGCCGCCCCGCGGTGCGCGCGGCGATCAAGTTCATGCAGGACGGCGGCATCGGCAAGGTCTACATGGCGCGCGGCCTGTGCTTCAAGCCGCGGCTGAACATCGGCAAGTACCCGGACGGCCCGCAGGCGCCCGGCGAGAAGGCACACTCGTTCCTCGCGCAGGGCGGCGGCGGCGCCGGTCCCTACACGGCGCAGTATCTCGAAAAGGTCGACTACAACCTGTGGCTGGGCCCGGCGCCGTCGCGCCCGTTCAACCGCAACCACTTCCACTACAACTGGCACTGGCACTGGGCCTACGGCAACGGCGACACCGGCAACCAGGGACCCCACCAGTTCGACATCGCGCGCTGGGGGCTCGGCAAGAACGAACACCCGGTGAAGATCAGCTCGATGGGCGGCTACTTCGGCGAGCAGCCGACCTCGCAGGAAACGCCCGACATGCAGACGGCGCTCTTCGAGTACGCCGACGGCGCGATCCTGGAGTTCGGCACCCGCGGCGAGCACACCCCCGACGAGGGGGGCGTGCGCATCGGCAACATCTTCTTCGGCTCGAAGGGCTGGCTCTGGATCGACGAGACCGGCCGCCGCTGGCAGTCCTACATGGGGGCCGTCGGCGACAAGAACGAGAAGGGACCGGGCTCCGAGACGAAGGATCCGAACGCCCAGCCGACGGGACTCACCACCGAGGAGGGGCCGCATTACCGGAACTTCATCGACGCGATCGTCGCGAACGATCCGAAGATCCTCACCTGCGACATCCTCGAAGGCCACCTCTCGTCGACGCTGCCGCACCTGGCGAACGTCGCGTACCGCGTCGGCGACCAGATCACCTTCGACGGCAAGACCGAAACCGTGAAGGACAACAAGAAGGCCAACGAGCTGCTCACGCGCGAGACGGGCTACCGCAAGGGCTTCGAGATTCCGAAGTCGTTCGCGGTCAAGGAAACGGCATCCCGCTCGTAAGATCGCAATCGCGTCACCTCACAGAACGGCCGTGGCATCCGCCACGGCCGTTTTCTTTTGCAGGCTGAGGCGGGGAACGGCTGGGAGATCGCGGGTTGCATCCGGATCCCCCAGGAGGTCGTTGAACATGCACGAAGGCAGACCGCACAGCTGGGACGACGAAGATACGTACTGGCGCAGCAATTACGCGTCACGGCCGTATGCGTCCGGCTCGTCGAATTACGACCAGTGGCGCGGCGCGTACCGTTACGGGTACGAGTCGGCCAACCGCTACAACGGGCGCGACTGGAACGACGTCGAGTCCGATCTCTCGAGAGGGTGGAACTCGTACGAACATCGCGGCACCTCGACGTGGGAGCAGATGAAGGCCGCCGTCCGCGATGCCTGGGATCGCGTCACAGGACGGCACCCGGTCAGTACCAGGTAGGTAGCAACACGAGACTGAGGCGTACCCACGGCAGCGGCCATGCGGCCGCTGCCGTCGGCCGTCCCGGTCTCGGCTTTCCGTGTCGGCCTCCCGCCGCTATAGTTCAACGTATGAGCTCTGTGGCGGCGGGCCTCTGGAAGGGGCCCGATCGACGGCTGCGCTGCGCCTGGTGCAGCGCGTCCCCCGAATACGTCGCGTACCACGACACCGAGTGGGGCGTGCCGGTCCATCATGACGATCGCCGGCTCTTCGAGAAGATCTGTCTCGAAGGATTTCAGAGCGGCCTGAGCTGGCTCACGATCCTGCGCAAGCGGGAGAACTTCCGCGCCGCGTTCGCCAACTTCGAGATCGAGCGGGTCGCCCGCTTCGGCGCCCGCGACGTGTCCCGCCTGCTGAAGGACGCCGGCATCGTCCGCCACCGCGGCAAGATCGAGAGCACGATCAACAACGCCCGGCGCTGTGAGGAGCTGGTCGAGGAGTTCGGCTCGCTGTCGAACTACGTGTGGCGGTTCGAGCCGCCGCGCCGTTCCCGGCCGAAGAGGCTCACCTGGGACCTGCTCAGAACGATGTCCACGAGCGCCGAGTCGATCGCGCTGTCGAAGGACCTGCGCCGCCGCGGCTGGACGTTCGTCGGCCCGACGACGATGTATGCGTTCATGCAGGCGATGGGACTCGTGAACGATCACCTGCACGGATGCAGTTACCGCTGACGGGCGAGGTTCGAGGGGCGAGGGACGGCGGCGGGTTTGGACAGCCTGATTTATCGAACATCGATACACAACTTGTCGTAAATCGATAAATAGTGTATTGATGTTCGATAAACCTGGAGGTTGGACCATGACCCGGCCCGTCCCGTCCTCGTCGTCGCCGGCGCTGCCGGTTGCGCGGCTCCTGCTTCGGATCCTCATTGCCCTGAACTGGCTGTGGGGGGCGGCGATTGTCGTGCTGCTGGTCGCGCTGCCGCACGAGCAATGGATCATGCGCGCGTTCAAGCTCTCCCCGTCTCCGGATGCGGATCGCGTGATCATGGCCCTGCGCGCGATCGCGGTGCTCGGCCTTGCCGTGATCCCGCTGAACTACGTCTTCCTCCAGCGGCTGCTGGCGATCGTGGAGACGGTCCGCGCCGGCGATCCGTTCGTCGCCGCGAACGCGCAGCGCCTCAAGACGATGGGCTGGGCGCTGCTCGGGCTGCAGCTGCTCGGCATCGTGATCGGCGCGATCGCCAGGGCGGTCTCCACGCCCGCGTACCCGGTCGACATCGACGCCGGGTTTTCGATCAACGGCTGGCTCGCCGTGCTGCTCACGTTCCTGCTCGCCCGCGTCTTCGCCGAAGGGGCGCACATGCGCGAGGACCTCGAAGGGACGGTGTAGATGGCCATCGTCGTCAAGCTCGACGATCTGCTGCACGAGCGGCGCATGACCCTGACCGAGCTCGCGGGCCGCATCGGCATGACGCTGGCGAACCTGTCGATTCTCAAGACCGGCAAGGCCCGCGCGATCCGCTTCTCGACGCTGGAAGCGATCTGCGAGGCGCTGGCGTGCCAGCCGGGCGACATCCTGAGGTTCGAGCCCGAACGCGTGGAGAAGGAGAGCTTCACATGAAGGACACCGTGACGCTGACCATCACGTCGCTGGTCACCATCCTCATGCTGGTCCTGCACCTGACCATCGAGATCGTCCACGGCGTCGAGCCGGGAAACGTCTCGACCTATGTCGGCGTGCTGATTCTGGCGGCCTGGATGTTCGGAGCGCTGCCGCTCGCCAGCGGCCGGTCGGGACTGATCATCATGCTGCTCGGCGGCATCGCGGCGGCGGGCGTCTCGATCCTCCACATGCGCGGCGCAGGCCTGGCCGGCGGCCGCATCGGACAGACGAGCGATGCTTTCCTCTGGGTATCGACGCTGCTCACATTCGGCGTCACGGGGACTTTTTCGGCGTTCCTCGCCGCGCGTGCCCTGTTCAACAGGCCGCGCAAATGAAAAAGGCCCGCTGGATTTCTCCAGCGGGCCCAATCGCCAATCGCCAATCGCCAATCCGTCGATCGGCAATCGCCAATCGCCGGTCGGCAATCAGTACATGCCTCCCATGCCGCCGGGGCCGCCGTGGCCCGCGCCGGCCGATTCCTTCTTCTCCTCCGGAATCTCGCTGACGAGCGCTTCCGTGGTGAGCAGGAGCGAGGCGATCGACGACGCGTTCTGCAGCGCGGTGCGGACCACCTTCACCGGGTCGATGACACCGGCCGCCACCAGGTTCTCGTACTTGTCGGTGCCGGCGTTGTAGCCCTCGTCACCCTTGGCGTCCTTGACGCGCGAGACGACGATGGAGCCTTCCTGGCCGGCGTTGGTCGCGATCCAGCGGAGCGGCTCTTCGATCGACTTGCGGATGATGTCGACGCCGACCTTCTGATCGCCTTCGAGCTTGACGCCGTCGAGCGCCTTGCCCGCGCGGATGAGCGCCACGCCGCCGCCGGGGACGATCCCCTCTTCGACGGCCGCCTTGGTCGCGTGCATCGCGTCCTCGACGCGCGCCTTCTTCTCCTTCATCTCGGTCTCGGTGGCCGCGCCGACCTTGATGACGGCGACGCCCCCCACGAGCTTCGCCAGGCGCTCCTGGAGCTTCTCGCGGTCGTAGTCCGAGGTGGTCTCCTCGACCTGGGTGCGGATCTGCTTGACCCGCCCTTCGATGGCGCTCTGCGTGCCGGCGCCCTCGACGATCGTGGTGTTGTCCTTGTCGATGGTGACCTTCTTCGCCTTGCCCAGGTCATCGAGCTTGATGTTCTCGAGCTTGATGCCGAGGTCTTCCGTGATCGCCCGGCCGCCGGTGAGGATCGCGATGTCCTCCAGCATGGCCTTGCGGCGATCGCCGAAGCCCGGCGCCTTGACCGCCACGGCCTGCAGCGTGCCGCGCAGCTTGTTGACGACCAGCGTGGCCAGCGCTTCGCCGTCGACGTCCTCGGCGATGATCACCAGCGGACGGCCGGCCCGCGCCACCTGCTCGAGCAGCGGCAGGAGGTCCTTCATCGAGCTGATCTTCTTCTCGTGGA
>DASSPH010000098.1 GCA_035699745.1 Vicinamibacterales bacterium | reverse complement strand
GTTCCTGCGCGAGCTTGGCGAAGTCGCCGCCGGCCTTGACCTTCTTCATCACCGCGTCGATCTCGGCGCGCGCCTTGGCCTTCGTCGCGGCGTCGGCCTTCTCGTCCACGCGGACGAGAATGTGGCTGGCGCGCACCTGTTCGTCTTCCTTGAACTTGTCCGGGTTCTTGTCGTAGAAGTCCTTCGCGTCCGCGTCACTCGGGCCGGGAAGGGCCGCGACCTCCGCGTCCATCAGCTTGGTGACGCTCAGATCGATCTGCGCGTCCTTGCGCAGGCTGTCGGCGGTCATCCCGCGATCCTTCAGCGCCTTGTCGAACGCGTCCTGGGTGGGGAACTGCGACTTCAGCTGTCCCATCTTCGCGTCGATCTCGGCCGCCTCCACCTTGACCCCGCGGTTGCGGCTCTCCTGCGAGAGCAGCGTGTAGGTGATCAGCTGATCGAGCGCGCCGCGCAGGATCTCGTCGCGGCGATCCGCCGGAATCGGCTGTCCGGCGCGCGCCTCGATGGTGCGCACCATCCGCTCGAAGTCTTCTTTCTTCACCGGCTCGCCGTTCACGCGGGCCAGCACGTCGGGCAGCTGCTGCGGCACGGGCTTCGGCGGCGCGGCCGGGGCCGCGGGCTGACCGGCGGCCGCCGGCGCCGTCCCCGACCCCTGCGTCGCGCCCGCCGCCTGGCCTGCCGGCGCTTTACGGCACCCGCCGACGGCGAGCACGGCTGCGAGCACACATAAGAAGAGCTTCGATTTCACGTGCCTGGACCTCTTTTCGCTGAAAACCAAAGTTTAGCACCCGCTCCCGGTCGGGAGCCGTGGGGAGTTCCGGGAGTTGTCCCGACTCAGAAATAGTGCAGGTGGCAGATCTCGACCGGCTCGGTGCCTGGCAGAAAGGCTTCGCGCACGACCTTCGGGCAGCCGGGCGACGCGAGCTTTCCCGTCTCCCGATCGATGTCCACCCACACGATGCCGGGCGGCGCGTCGAAGCTCTGGTTGGCGTGCCCGGCAAGGGCGCGCGACATGAACTGCGTCCAGATGGGCAGCGCCGCCTGCGCGCCGCTCAGCCCCAGCGCCTGGTTGTCGTCGAGCCCCACCCACACGACGGTGAGCAGTTCCGGCGTGAAGCCGACGAACCACGCGTCGCGCAGGTCGTTGGTGGTGCCGGTCTTGCCGGCGGCATCGAGCTGGAATCCCGCGCCGCGCACACCGGCGGCCGTGCCCTCGTTGATGACACCGCGCATCATGTTCAGCACGAGGAACGTCGTCTCTTTGTCGGTCACCGCCTTCGGCGGCGTCTGCGAGATCGGCAGCTCCTTGCCCTCGCTGACGATGCGGCGGAGCCCGCGCAGCGGACGGATCGTGCCGAGGTTCGGAAACACGGTGTAGGCGGTCGCGATCTCGAACGGCGACGCCTCGAAGACGCCGAGGGCGATGGAGGGATAACCCTTCGGCGGCGTGCCGATGCCGAAGCGGCGCCACACCGCGGCGACGTTGTCGAAGCCGGTGGATTCCGCCACCTTGACGGTCGCGATGTTGCGCGAGTGGGCGAGTGCGCGGCGCAGCGTGATCGGGCCGTCGTACTCGTTGTCGTAATTACCCGGCGTCCAGACCTGCTCGTTGAACGTGAACGACGTCGGCTCGTCGACGACGATGGTGGCCGGGGTGATGTCGGTGCGTCCTTCCTGCTGCGCGCGCTCGAACGCCGCCAGGAAGACGAACGGCTTGAACACGGATCCCGGCTGCCGCTTGGAGGTGACGGCACGGTTGTATTGCGACTGGTTGTAGGAGCGCCCTCCGACCATCGCCAGAATCTCGCCGGTGCGCGGATCCACGGCGATCAGCGCCGCCTGCGGGATGCGCGGCCGCCGCTTCGACAGCATCCCGTCCACCCGGATCAGTCCATCACGGACCGCGTCCTGCGCGATCCGCTGGTAGTGCAGATCGAGCGTGGTGTAGACGTCTACCGCGCCGGCGGCCTTGGTGCGCTCCTGAATCTCCTGCGTCAGGTAGTCGACGAAGTACGGCGCCTCCGATTCCAGCGCGCGGGCGACGACCTGCAGCGGCTCGCGCGCGGCGCGCTCGCGCGCCTCCTCGCTGATGAAGCCGGTGTCGGTCATCGCGCGGAGGACGACGTTGCGGCGCTCCTTGGCGCGATCCGGATAGTTGAACGGCGCGTAGCGGCTCGGCGCCTGGATGATGCCGGCAATGGTGGCGGCTTCGACCAGGCTCAGGTTGCTCACGTCCTTGCCGAAGAACAGCCGCGCGGCCTCGGGCACGCCGCGAATCGCGAACGAGCCGCGCTGGCCGAGATCGACGTCGTTGAGATACAGCTCGAGCAGCTTGTCTTTCGACAGCCGCCGCTCGAGCGCCACCGACATGAACCACTCGCTGACCTTGCGCTTGAGGCCGGCGAACCCGCCGCGCTCGCGCGCCTTGTCCAGCCCCCACATCGACGTCAGGAACGTGTTCCGGACCAGCTGCTGGGTGATGGTGCTGCCGCCGCTCAGATACTGCTTGCTGCCGAAGATATTGGTCAGCACCGCCCGCGTCGTCCCGATCCAGTCCACGCCGGAATGGTCGTAGAAGCGGCGATCCTCGATCGCCAGCACGGCCTGGATCATCCGGGCGGGGATCGCGGAGAGCGGCACGTCGCGGCGCTTCTCCCGGGCTTCGGCGATGAGCGCGGTCAACAGCGGCGCGTCCATCTCGATCCCGTCGAGCCGCTGTTTCTTCAGCGTCTCGATGGAGATGAGCCCGCCGCCGCCCCCCTTCGGCGTCGTCGGCGCGAAGACGAACCGGATCGTCTGGCCGGCACGATCCCCGGCGCGTGGAATGACGGCCAGCGCGTCGCGGCCGATCGCAAACTGTCCGGGCTGTTCCACCGGCGAACGCTGTGCGTACCCGAGATCGTTCAGCCGATCGACCATCTGCGGCAGCGTCACCCGCTGGCCGCGCCGGATGATGAGCGGGCGCGCGAAGATCCGCGGATCCGTCCGCAGGAACTCGCCGTGCATCCGGGCGTCGATGATGCGGGAGAAGCTGACGTAGAAGTAGCCGACGATGACGCAGCCGAGCGCGAACGGGATGCCGATCCCCAGCGCGGCATAGAACTTCCAGCTCCGCCCGCGCAGAAACGCCAGACGGAAACGCGAAGCGGGCTTCGCGGCGGGCTTCGGTGTTCGGACCGTGGTCACCTGAGCTGGAACCTGAGCAGGGCTGCAACCGCCATTGTAACCGAAGCGTCCTATTGCCTGAGGTGGAGCGCTCCGGCGCTTCTCGTTCTTATCGTGTGCAGGAGGAGTCGTGTTTAGCATCCGCAAGAAGGTTCGGCATGGGCTCGCCGCGTCGATGCTCGTGCTGCTGACGGCGGTCCCGGCCGCTGCCCAGTCGACAGCCATCAACGGCACCATCGAAGGCACGGTCACCGACAGCAGCGGAGCCTCGCTCCCCGGTGTCACCGTGACCATCACCAACACGGACACCGGCGCTCAGCGCGTCGTGGTCAGCAGCGCCGACGGCGCCTACCGCGCGCCGCTGCTGCCGCTCGGCAGCTATTCGGTCGCCGCGGAGTTGCAGGGATTCAAGAAATTCGAGCAGCGCGGCGTGTCCCTGTCTGCCGGGCAGACGGCCCTGATCAATGTGACGCTGAGCGTCGGCAACGTCGCCGAGACGGTGACGGTGACGGGGGAGTCGCCGGTCGCCCAGCCCGGCCGGATCGATCTCGGCCGGACGATCGGCGAGACGGAAGTGAGGAACCTGCCGCTCGTCTCGCGCAACCCGTACAACTTCGCCTTCCTGCAGGCCAACGTCACCGGCTACGAGAACAACGAGTTCGGCGTGCCGCGCATCAACGCGAACGGCAGCCAGATGCGCACCAACTACCAGCTCGACGGGAACACCAACACGGAAAAGGATCGCGCCGGCCTGCGGCTGCTGCCTGTGTCCGAGGTCCTCGTCCGTGAAGTGAAGGTGATCACCAACGGGTTCGCGCCGGAGTTCGGGCAGACGACCGGCATGGTCTACAACGCGATCACTCCGTCGGGCACCAACGATCTACACGGCTCGGCGAGCTTCCGGTTCAAGCGGAACCCGTTCTCGGAGCGGCCGTTCTTCCTCGCCGCGACGGCCCGGAAGCCCGACACCGAGGCGAACGACTTCACGGCAACGCTCGGGGGACCGATCAAGACCGACAAGTGGCACTACTACGGCGCCTACGAGCTGGTCGATCGGAGCCTGGTGACGGGCGGCCAGGTGATCACCGTCACGCCGGCGAACGCGGCGGCCCTCGGCATCACGCTGCCGTCGAGCGGCGTCATCCCGGCACACCAGCAGGTGAACTTCGGGTTCGGCAAGACCGACTATCAGTTCAACGCCGCCAATCACCTCTCGGTGCGCTACTTCCTGTTCAAGAACTTCTCGGAGCAGAACGTCGGCGCCGGATTCACGACGACGGATCGGGCCACCGACTTCACCGATCGCATGGACTCGGTGGCGGCGCAGCTCGTGTCGCAGCTCGGCAGCGGCATGCTCAACGAGCTGCGCGTGCAGTACGCGCGGCGGCATCAGTTCCGCACGCAGGGCGTCTCGGTCGAAGGGCCGGCGATCACCGTCTCGGGCATCGCGCAGTTCGGCGGCGCGCGCCTGGGTGACACGAACTCGGTCGGCTTCGACTTCAACCAGGGGATCACGCAGGTCGTCAACAACCTGAGCTGGATCCGCGGGCGGCACGCACTGAAAGCGGGGATCGACGCGCAGTGGATCGCCGATCGGCGGACGCGCGGCGAACAGTTCGTCTATACGTTCCCGTCGATCGCCGCCTACCTCGCGGCGCGCAGCGGCGCCAATCCGTTCGGCTACTCGACCCTGCAGCAGTTGTTCGGCAAGCGCGACGCCGAGTACGACTCGGGCTTCTACGGCCTGTTCCTGCAGGACGACTGGCAGGTGGGGCCGCGCGTGAAGCTGCTCTACGGCCTGCGCTACGACCTGTTCGACGTGCCGCAGGCGCGGCCGTTCGCGCCCAACCCCTACTCGCAGGACTTCACCATCGACAAGAACAACCTCGCGCCGCGCGTCGGCCTCTCGTGGTCGGTGGACGCCGCCGCGCGCACCGTCGTCCGCGCCTCGGTCGGCCTGATGTACGAGCCGCCGCTGCTGGACTTCTACGACAACGCCATCCTGAGCAACGGCGACCCGGCGAGCTTCACCGCCTCGGTGAGCGGCAGCGATGCCGGCGCGCCGCCGTTCCCGACCAGCCTCGCCAACGTGCCGCCGACCTTCGTGCTGCCCCGGCAGAGCATTACCGCGGTCGATCCGGAGTTCGAGACGCAGTCGGCATGGCTGAGCAACGTGCAGATCGAGCGCGCGCTCGGCAACGATCTCGCGGTCTCGGCCGGCTACGTCAACTCGACCGGCCGGAACCTGCCGGTGCTGCTCGACGTGAACCTCGTGCCGGGCGCGACGACGCTCGCCGACGGACGGCCCATCTTCTCGGCGGCGCGTCAGAATCCTGCGTTCAGCCAGATCAACCTGTTCCGGTCGATCGGCGAGTCGGCCTACAACGCGTTCACCGCGACGCTGACCAAGCGGATGACGCACGGCTGGATGGCGCAGGCGACCTACACGCTGGCGCGGGGTGAAGACAACGCGCCGCTCACCGGCACGTACGTCGTCGGCAGCGCGGACGATCGCGTGTCGGATCCGACCAACCTGGATCGCGAGCGCGGCGTGACGCCGTTCAACCAGACGCACACGTTCTCGCTCTCCACGGTGCTGGCGCCGCGGGTGTCGGCCACGCGCGCCGGCGCGGCGATCTGGAACAACAACCAGGTCGGCATCATTTTGCAGGCCAACAGCGGGCTGCCGTTCAACATCCGCTCGAACTTCGACTTGAACGGCGACGGGATCCTGAACGACCGCCCGATCGGCCTCGAGCGCAACGCCGGACGGCTCGGCCGGGTGATCAATCTCGACCTGCGCTACTCGCGGTTCATCCCGATCGTCGCCGGCCAGCGCGCGGAACTGTTCTTCGAGGCGAAGAACCTGCTGAACAACGAGAACATCGCCGGCGTGAACCGCGTGGTCCCCACCGACGCGCTCGGCAACCCGACCAGCCCGCTCGTGCTCAACGGCCGCGATTACCCCAACGCCGGGAAGAGCGGCTACGACCAGCGCACCATGCAGCTGGGATTCAAGTACAGCTTCTGAGTGAGGTAGGATTTGGGCTTTGGGCTTTAGGCTTTAGGGGCTTTGGCAAGAACGAGGGCTCACGGACCTTAGCCTGAAGCCGGGAAGCCTGACGCCCCCAAAGCCTAAAGCCTAAAGCCTAAAGCCTAAAGCCTAAAGCCTAAAGCCTAAAGCCCAAGCCACTGTGAAATTCTCGCCCGACTAAGTCCGCATCGTTCTCAACGAGAACTTCGAAGACGCCAAGGCGCAGTTCCTGGCGCCGTTGATGGCGATTCATTACGCGCACCTGGTGATGCTCGCCGATCAGCGGATTTTGTCGCGCGCGGAAGCGGCGGCGATCCGCCGCGCTCTCGATGCGATCGACCTCGATGCGGTGCGGGCAATTCAGTACGACGGGACCTACGAGGATCTCTTCTTCTATCTCGACCGGCTCATCTCGGCCAACTGTGGCGACGATGCGGCGGGGCGGCTGCATACCGCGCGCTCGCGCAACGACATCGACATGACGATGTACCGCATGCAGCAGCGCCTGTGGATCCTCGCCGTGATCGACGGGACGCTGGCGCTGCGGCGGGCGCTGGTGCCGCTCGCCGAGCGCTATCGCGACGCCGTGTTCGCCGCGCATACGCATACGCAGCCGGCGCAGCCGTCGACCATTGCGCACTACCTGCAGGCGGTCATCGAGCAGCTCGAGCGCGACACGGTGCGGCTGCAGGCGGCATACCGCAGCACCAACCAGAATCCGCTGGGGGCCTGCGCCATCACCGGGACCGGCTTTCCCATCGATCGCGAGCGGACCACCGCGCTGCTTGGCTTCGGGGCGACGACGTGCAACACCTACGGCAGCATCGCGACCGTCGACTACCTGCTCGAGAGCGTCAGCGCGACCGCCGTGCTGCTGGTCGGTCTCGGCCGCGTCATCCAGGACCTGCTGCTCTGGTGCACGATGGAGTTT